>JAKBCS010000217.1 GCA_021807595.1 Planctomycetota bacterium
AGACGCTGTTGGCGTTCGCCCCCGCCGCGCTGCTTCCCGTCGCAGCGCTGACGGCGACAAACTACGCCGAACTCGGTGAGATCAAACCGGCGTACAGCAAATTCGGAACGCCCTGGTACGAATACGAGGGCAGCCATTGGAAGAACTTGCCCGATCAATCGAAGCGCGGCATCGACTGGGCGAAGAATCGAGAGACGAAAGGAGCGTATGCGTTCCATCTCCTTGTAGGACATCACGGTTGGTTTTCGCTGACGCCGCTTTATGTGTTGGCGTTGGCGGGGATGGGCTTGGCGGCGTGGCGGCTTCTCGTCAAAACGCCCCCTCACCTCCAACCCCTCTCCCCCGACGCGGGGGAGAGGGGAGAAAACGGCTCCTCTCCCCACTCGGAGGGGGGAGAAAACGGCTCCCCTCGCCCCCCGGAGGGGGGAGAGAGATTGGGGGTGAGGGGGGCGAACTCCGCGATGATGCGTCTGTGGGCCGAACTTGCCATCGCCACCGCTTTCTTGTCCTCGGTCGTGATTGGATACTACATTTACAAGAGCGACAACTACGGCGGGTGGAGCAATGGACCGCGCTGGCTGATGTGGCTGTCGCCGTTGTGGCTGTTGACGCTACTGCCCATCGTCGATCGTCTGGCGGCGCGGCGTTGGGGGCGGATGCTGGGCCTCGTTCTGTTGGCGCTGTCGGTCGTGTCGGCGCACTACACGGATTGGAACCCCTGGCGTCATCCGTGGATCTATAATTGGATGGACGAACGGGGTCAGGTCCCTTATTGATTGAGCGAGTTGATATGAGCGAGAATGAGCGCCAATTCCTTCCCGCGACGCCTCCGCCGCCGTCAAGCGAAGTGCAAAGCGCTCCGAACGTCGGCGACGCGCCGTCGGCATCGCCTCCCGATTTGGGGCTGCCGCAACGATCGCTCGTTCAGAAGCCGCGTTGGCCGCATCCCAATCTCATCTGGTCGTTTTTGTGGTGCCTCCTTTTTATCATCGTCACGCAAACGCCCGGCGCGATCGCGGCTCTCGTCGTCGTCGGAGGGGCGGCCATTCTCAAACCGGAGACGGTACCCTTAGAGAGCTTGAGTACACCGAGCAAGCTAATCCAATCCGAGACGATGAATGTCGCGCTGGGCCTGGCGTTCTTCATCACGGAAATCGTTGTCATCGGCTTCTCGCTTTTAGTCATTCGTCTCGTCGTTGGCAGCGAATGGAGGCGTCTCCTGGGACTGCGGAAACCGGGACTGCGCCACACCCTGCTCGCGTTGGCGAGTTTCCCAGCACTCGTTCTCTTGGGCAATATCGCCTACGACATCCTCCGCAAATTCCTTCATGTGCCAAGTCTCGCCGACTTCGGCTTGAGCGGCATGGAGGAGATGGTGCAGGTATTCTCGAAATGGCAGTGGACTTTCGCCGTCGTGGTGATCGGCATGGGACCGGGCATCGGCGAAGAGTTGTGGTGTCGGGGCTTCCTGGGGCGAGGGTTGGTGGGCAACTACGGCATCGTCCTCGGCGTCCTGTTCTCGTCGTTTTTCTTCGGTCTCATCCACGTCGATCCCTGCCAAGGAGCGATGGCGATGCTGATGGGGATTTGGCTGCATTTCGTCTATCTGACCACGAAGTCGCTTTGGTTGCCGATGTTGCTGCACGCGCTCAACAATTCGCTGGCCGTTCTCGACACGCGCATTCCCCAGCTTGCAGTTATTGAAACAAGCCCATCCGACATCCCGATTATCGTTTATATGGCAGCGCTGCTATTGCTTGCATCCACGGCTTACGCTCTCTATCAAAGCCGCGCGCGATTGGCCCCGAACATCTCGGATCAACTTCTCAGGTGGCGGCCCGCTTTTGCCGGAGTCGAACATCCGCCGGACGGCAGCGGGATGCATCTGGTGCGTCCGGGGCCGTCGTTGGCCGTCGCCGCGTCGGTTGGAGGCGCGTTGGCACTCTTCGCCGCGGCGTGCGGTGTGTGGCTTGCGGGTAGATGAGGTTGTCGTTCGGCCGGCCAGGAGAGGCGTCATGCTGCGAGATCGTCCCCATCGAATCGGAGTTATGGCGCTCGGCGTCTTCCTGTCGCTTCTCGTTCCAACTTGTCGCGCGGAGGAAGCCTGGCGCGGCGACGGCGCGAGGCTGCGAGGCCATCTCACCTTGGAGGGCGACCGACTGCGCTTTCAAACGACCGAGGGAGCGGCTATTCCCCCCGACACACTGACCCGCATACGCTTCCCACAAGGAAAACCGACGCCCTGTCGCCTCGGCGCGGGACGCCGCATCCTTCTGTGGGACGGCGAGCAAATTACCGGACAGATTATCGATCTCGATAAGGATAAATTGCGCTTGCGCACCGCTTGGACCGATCGACTGGAGATTCCCCGCGCTGCCGTCTCCTCGATCGAAGCGCTCCCCGGTTGGCGGACCATCTTGCACGACGATGCGAAGGCATTCGCAACCCAAGGCAACCCCGAGTGGAAAAAGATTGGGGAGACGACGACGGCTCTGGTGTTGAACGTCGACGGGCAAGAGATTTCTCACCCCTTGAAGACTTCGTTGTCCGCGGGACGTTTCGGCGTCAATTTTCGAGATCAGGCTCCGGCGCGCGGTGGAAGATGGACCGTCGATCTCCAGTTTCGGCACGGAGAGCGCTCGCGGCATGTGACGCTCGCCCTCTCGGGAAACGGCGAGGATTTCGTCGTCGATGCCGAAGGGATGAAGGGAACGGCGCGCAAGGTGAAGCAGACACCGGGCTGGCATCGGTCGATGGTACAATTTGGCGCGCGTTCGCTGCGTTGGACCTGCGACGACGACGTACTGTGGTACAATCTCGACGAAGGCCCCGGCGGGTTCTTACAGAAAGTGACAATCCGTTGCCGGCAAGCTGGAGGCGGCGCGGCGGCCTGGACCGAGTTTTGCCTCGAGCGCGCCGTGGACGAACACCCTAAACCGCCAACCGAGACGGAGCAAGACGAAGTACGCTCCCTCGACGACGACCAACTGTTTGGCCGCATTCTACGAGCCGATCGCCGCACTCTCGAAATCGAAGGCCGCTTTGGGAAGCGCTCTTTTCCGTGGACGACCCTCTCCGGCTGTTCGTTTCTCCGTCCCGCCGCGCCGCCGAAAGAGAAGAAGAGAACGACCGTTCGACTCTACATCGATTCGGGCCTGCGTGCGGAACCGGATCTCTTGGAAGGAGTCGTCACAGCGCTCGATGGGCAGCGAGTCGTCCTACGACACACCCAACTCGGCGAGTTGTCCCTGGATCGCGACCGCGTACGCGAGTTGAGGCCGTTGCCGAGCGATGCGAAGTAGGCGACAATGTAACTGTCGATGGTTCCCGTATCCAAAAGAGGAAGGAGCGACCTTGTGTTTAGACGCACATTTCTCACAATCTCGGCGATGGCCGCCGCATTCATCGTGCTGGAACGTTCCGCGTCCGCCGATGAAGCTGCCGGCGTCGATCCACAACAACGCAAGGAATTACTGGAAAAGGCCGCCGATTATCTGAAGTCGCATCAGGGCGAGGACGGCAGCTTCTCGCCGCGCATCGCCGGGCCGGGCGTCACCGCCGTAGTCGTCGCCGGCATGTTGCGAAACGGCTTCCGTGCCGACGATCCCGTGGTGGCGCGCGGCCTGAAATACCTGGAGAAAAGCGTCAAGGCCGACGGCGGCATCTACGACAAAGGCTTGGCCAACTACACCACCAGCGTCGCCGTCATGGCCCTCATCGAAGCGAATAAAGATGGCAAATACGACGCCATCATTAAAAAAGCCTCCGACTATCTCAAAAAGCTGCAAAATGTTGGCGACGAAGGAAACGTCCACTTCGGCGGACTCGGCTACGACGGCAAAAGCCGACCCGATATGTCCAACACGCAGTATTTCATCGACGCCATGCTCGCCGCCGGCGTGTCCAAGGACGATCCCGCCATTCGCCGCGCCCTGAAGTTCGTCAACCGCTGTCAAAATCTGCCCGGCGAAACCAACGACCAAGCCTTCGCCAAGAAAACGACCGAAGAGGACAAGGGCGGCTTCGTCTACGTCCCCGATACCGACGACAAGAAGCATCAAACTCCCGATGGCGGTTTGCGCTCCCTCGGCGCAATGACTTACGGCGGTCTGCGCAGCTTCCTCTATGCCGGAGTCGGCAAGGACGATCCGCGCGTCAAGGGAGCGGTGTCCTGGATTCGCCGCCATTACACGCTCGACGAGAACCCCGGCATGAAACAAGCGGGGCTCTACTACTACTACCACACCTTTGGTAAAGCCATGACCGCGCTGGGCGAAGACCGCTTTGAAGACGCCAAGGGGGCCAAGCACGATTGGCGGCGCGAACTGTTCGAGGCGCTCAAGAAGCGCCAACAGGACAACGGCAGCTTCATCAACAAAGGAGATCGCCAATTCGGCGAAGCGGACCCGAATCTGGCAACCGGCTTCGCTCTCTTGGCGCTGAGTTACACGAAATCACCCGCCAAATAACGGTTCGCCGCCACGCGGAGCGCGGCGTTTCTCGCGCTCCGCTCCGCGTGGCGGCGAACCACAAGTTCCAGGAGACCTCATGCACCTTTGCCGACTCGCACTGTTGGCCCTTACACTCGTCCTCATCGGAGCGAGTTCCTGCCCGGCCGCCGAACCGTTCGATTTTTACATCAATCCCGTCTTGGCGCGGGTCGCCATTTCAAAGGACACAAAAGAGATAAAAAAGCTCACAATGTCTTCTATTGTCGAAAACGATCGCGTGCTGCCCCGCGGCCGCGCGGCCTTTCTCGTAGTCCGAACCAATGGGGGCCGCTACGCCAAGTTGCTCGTGCAACCCGCCCGGCAGAAAATCGACGCCGATCGCGCCGTACCCATGTTGCTCGTCGAACGCTACGTCACTTACAAGGAAGGCGAGGAACAAACGATCCAGGCCAGCGGTACGAATCTATCGCTGTTCCCCGGCTTCCGTCTGAGTCTCGATCTGGGCCAAGTGGTGCCGGAAGCATTGGGTGGCGATCTGCGTTTCGCGGTTGAAGGCGACGACATCCACACCGAGCCGCTGGGAAAGGCGAAGCTGTATCTCGTCACCAAGGCGTTGCCGGACGTGGGGCCGAAAAAGGGGGCGAAGTTCGTCGCCGGTGAGAGATTCGAGCCGAGTTGGTTTAATGGAACCTATCACCTTCGCAGCGACGGTCGCCGTTCCGGCAAGCTGACCTTGAAAGTGGAAGACGACGGCTCGCTAAGCGGCTCGTATTATTCGGACAAAGACGGTGCGAAATATCCGGTGAGCGGTCGCGTCGGCACGCCGAAGCACGCGCTTCAGTTCACCATCAAGTTTCCCCGCACCGAAGAGGTGTTCCAGGGCATGATGTTCACCGGCGATGGTCGAGCCATCGCGGGAACCTCGCGCTTGCAGGAACGCGAGGCGGCATTCTACGCACCCAGGATCGAAGAGTGATTTCGGTCGGTTCGCTTTCATTCCGGCGGGAGAAAGCGCTGCAAAGCGCGCCGCGGCGCGAGTTGGCTCTGCACAACGCCGCCTTGGTTGCACGAGAGGAGAACGCGCCCCAACGGAGCATCGCCTACTGAGATCGTCTCCTCGCCGTGAATCCGTACTCTTGGCGGGGGTATGCCTATCGAGGTCAGGCGTTCGCTCTGACCAGACAAGGGGGAGAGGCGATCGCCTCCTGCGATGCGGCACTGCGGCTGAATCCGTTCGATTCGCGCACGCGGATGCTGCACGCCGATTGTCTGATCCGCCAGGGCGGTAAACGTGTCCGCGACGAACAGATGAAAACCGGTCGCTGAGTAGTTCTTCCGATAAACGATACTCAGCGTGTATTCGATGAACGGTGCTTGGTTCCAATCGCTTTTCGCCGAACGCATCGGCGGCGTCCAGTACGGCAAGCTTGGCCGCGCATCCCGAACGCCGATTGCTCGACTTCGGCATCGGCGAGAACGACGACAGCAAAATCTACGAGTTCCGTCCCTTTTTCTTCCATCTAACTGGCGAGGTCTTTGGCTCGGTCGTGCGGATCTTGAATCGCGTCTTGCCGTCTACTTCGGCTGAAACACAATAAGGCGTGTCACCCATTCGTAGGCTCGTAAGATTTGCGAGCCCTGGCCCTTTTTCTTCTCCGATGCTTTCCGAGCCGCGACCGTTAGGGAGCGGTTTCGCTTTCGATCGCCGACGGTGGCGGCTCGAACGGAAGGCGCGGTTTGCCTTATTTTTTTGGCGAACTCTTGAAGCTCTCGCCGTTCATCGCCGCCCCACGCGCACGTTGCGCACAACAACTCGAACAGGTGCGTGCCGATACCATTAGCTCAATTGCGGCGATTCAGCCTGCGCAACCGGCCACGGCGGCGAAGAAATAAATGGAATGAACCAATAATTAACTGCGGATAACACGGCTGTCGCGGATAACGAAACGATTTGCTTTATCCGCGACAGCCGTGTTATCCGCAGTTCAATTTTTTCGCGCCGCTTGGTCGTTGCTTTCGGCGATTTCTTGACGATCTTGCAGACCTCGCTGTCGCCATTCTGCATGGGGATGCCGCGTGGTATAATTGATTTTGATTGAGTGTTCC
>JAKBCS010000218.1 GCA_021807595.1 Planctomycetota bacterium
ATCCGAGCCTCGGTCGTATGGGAGGGATGGAAGGAGATTCGTGCGCGAATACTTTGTGGGACACGCGCCAACGCTTTAAGAAGCGATCCGAATAGCCCCTCTCCCCCTGTACTCAGGGGGAGAGGGATTGAGGGGGAAAGCGTTGGATTTTCGCCCCTCACCCCCTGCCCCTCTCCCCTGTACTCAGGGGAGAGGGGAGCGTATGAGACAAACACTAAGATCCTGTATCCGACGGCTCTTCACACATCGCTTGGATTCGATGCCAATCGAGTGAGATGCGGAATACGCCCGGCAGGATTTGAACCTGCGACCACCGGTTTAGGAAACCGATGCTCTATCCCCTGAGCTACGGGCGCTTGGAAGAATACGTCATTTTCATCCTACCACACCCCAGGAGAGCGACAAGACGGCGTTCAATGTCCCAATAGATCCTCGGCCAACTCGGTCCAGTTGACCTCGGCGACTGCTTCGACGAGCAGATCGCGGTAGGGATTTCGCAATTTGTCGGGAAGATCGCGTTTGATCTCTTCTTTCAATTGCCGAGTCAATTCGCGGAGGGCGGTGCGTTCCGAGGTCTCGCGGTCGGCGTTGTTCTTCTCGCCCCAGCGCGACAAATCGCGTTGCCGTCGAGCTTGGTCGCGCCAGTAAACCTTGGCCGTCTTGTCCGTTTGAATCCAATCGCTCACCAGTTTGGTACACACGCTGTTCGGTTCCTTGCGCAAATAAGGATTGCGTCCGTGCCCCAGTGCCACGTTGTCCGACAGCGGTACGTTGCCGGTCTCCGATTGTTGGAACATCGCACCGGAGCGGCCCGACCGCTTGGAGAAGGGCAATTCGGAGTTATTAAAGGGATCGCTAAAGTAGAAAGAAACAGCGTGCTTGACGTTCTGATCCTGTCCGCAGATCCACATGACGAGAAAAAACGCCATCATAGCGGTCACGAAGTCCGCGTAGGCCACCTTCCATGCTCCTCCGCCTTTTCCCGCCACAAAACGCCTCCTTCGTGCATCCGAAAGATCGATCCGAAAGGCACTCTCAACCTTCCTTGAAGATTTCCGTCAATTCGGTGCGACTGGGACGACAATCGGTGCCGACCAGTCGGCAGGCTCGCGTCACGACTTCGCGCGGGCTTTCTCCTGCGCTGATGGCGACGGTGGCGGTAGATACGACGCGAAAGAAAGTCGTCTCCGCTTCGCCCAGAAATTCCATGCGTCCGGCCATAGGTGCGAAGAAGCCGTAGGAGGCTAAAATGCCGAGGAACGTTCCGACGAGAGCCGCCCCGACCTTGTGGCCGATCTCGCTGGCCGGTCCATCAATGGCCTGCATCGTGATGACGATACCCAGAACCGCCGCCACGATGCCAAACCCAGGCAGCGCGTCCGCCGTCTTCGACAGCACCGACACTGCCGCATGATGCTCGCGCTCGGTCACGCGAATCTCTTCCTCCAGCGCGGATCGCATATGCTCCGGTTCTTTGCTCTCGGGTATCAGTGCAAGTGCGTTGAACAGGAAATGAGCGGCGTGATGATTGCCGGTAATCTTTGGATAGCTCTTGAACAACGGACAGTCGTGTTCATCGCCGAGCTGCGATTCCAGGGCAAGCAGACCGTCGCGCCGCGTCAGTTTGGTCACCCCGTACACCAATTGAAACAATTGCACATAGGTTTGGCGATTGTACGGCGAGCCTTTGACGACCTGAATTACACAACGAATCAGATCGGTCATCACCTTTTTTGGCGATTGAATGATGAGCGCGCCCAGAGCCGCCCCGCCGATGGTCACGACTTCCGAGGGGTGCATGAGCGCCCCGATGTGTCCACCGGCCATGGTGTAGCCGACGAGAATCGCGCCGATTACCACCAAACATCCTCCGATGGTTACCATCCATCCATCTCCTTGGAACGAGAGAGCCTCGTCGTAGCGGCGTCGGCATCTCCATCAGCGCGAGGGAATCGCATCCTTCATCGGAACACCGTTCGATTTCTGTTCCCTCGGTGGCGGGAGAATGCTGTCGTCCGGCTCGCCCGCACCGGGAGGCGGCGTGTCTTCCACAACGCGGAGAATGACTCGGAAGCCAAAATCTCGATGGGACACGGCTCGGAACGGTTTCAGCACTTCATTCCAGTGTGTTTCGAGCTTTGGATCGGGATCGTAATTTGCCGCCGCCGCGCCGGACAGATGCGTCCGCTCTTGCACGGCACTCAAAGCGAAAGTCTGTGTCAGGTTGTACAGCCCCGCGGAGACGATGGATTCAACGGGGCCGGCGCGCTCGTTGACGAGTAAATTCTGGCAATCGGCCGCACTGTGCGGTTTGAGGCACAGATTAACGATTGGATTAGTCCCAGAACGCAGTACGAAACAGGCGGGCGATTGTTCGGCCGTCCCACCGTGCCGTTGCGACGAATGTAAACTACCGATCACCCACGCCGTCGCAACCAAGCGAGGAGGACGCAACCCTCCGCGCGTTGCCTGAATCTCTAAATCCTGAGTGAGATTGAACTGGAGGGACGCTCGTCCGGCGTGATCGTCGCCCGCGGCGGTGGCCCCGCGCATCACGACCAGAAGGGCATTGGGTTTGACTTGCGTGACCTGGATGAAACCGCCGCCCGTCTCGCCATGTTTTGTCCGATCCGGAACGACCGCGCTGTCGCGCGAACGCAAGAGGATGACGTAAGGAGGTTGTTCCGGCGCGGCCTCGGCGCGATTGAGAGATCCTGCTCCGAGGTAAGCTGCGCAAAGGACCAGCATCCCGATCGCGAACCTTTCTCGCATAATAAAGCTCTCTTTCCGTGCGACAGCCCCATGAGACAGGACCGTCCCATCTTCACGATATGTCATCGACTATCGGCGGGGATCGCTTGCAAAAATTCTGCCGACGATTCCTAAGAGGTATACTTCACCGTTCGATCGCTTCGCTCCGAAATCGCCTGAAATATAGCCCCCCGTCTCGAATTCGGTACGCCGATTGCACTTTTCCTCGTGTGAGAAGTACGGGCAAGTTCGGCGATTCGTTTTTGACGAGAGAGGTTTTTGGGTTGTATTCGTCCCTACTTGTGTTTGAATAAAGCTAGAGGTTGCGCCCGGACGAGGAGGCATGTCGATGCTGCGGATACTTCTCTCCGAGTGGCTCGTTCGCGTCTTCCTGCTCTATGTACTCGTCGTTGGTTGCGCCGCGATCATTCGACGCGAGCGGCCGGATCTGTCGTTGCCTTTCGATCTACTCTGCTTACCCATTATCCGCGAGCGGTGGGCGGGTCGAGGCGAATGGTGTGCGATATCGGCGATACCCTGGTGGGATCGGTACGGCGTCCGAATCGGATACGTCGAGCGCCGGGATGAGCGATTGTGGAAGAAGCCGACAGGCAAGGGATTGCGGTACGCCTGACTTGGCGCAGAACATCCGAGTCCGGAGCGGTCGATCCGCTCCGAGAAGCCCCTCTCCTCGTTTACTCAGGGGGAGAGGGGTAGATCATGCGTTGATGCTCGACCGCACTCCCATCCCCTCTCCCCTGACTACAGAGGCGCGGGGGCCTTGCGGATAAGCTGTTACTCCGAGGCGGCAGCGGCGCGACGGCGCGAGGTCTTGGGAGTCGCCTCCGGTTCGCTCGTGGCGGGAGACTGCGCGACTTCCCCGTCCGCGTCGGGTTCGCCGGTCGTCGACAAAAGGCCTCGCGCGGCCAAAATCTTCCCGCTAATCTCTTCCATCAGGGCCGGATTGTCGCGTAGATATTGCTTGACGTTCTCGCGTCCATTGCCCAACTTGATTTCGTTGTAGCTGTGGTGTCCGCCGCTCTTTTGAATGATGTCGTCCTCAATGCCCAAGTCGATGAGGTCGCCTTCGCGGCTGATCCCGCGATCGTGCATCAAATCGAACTCCGCCTGCCGAAACGGCGGCGCAACCTTGTTTTTGACCACCCGGACCTTGGTGCGCGAGCCGACCGTCACATCACCTTCCTTGATGGCCGTCACCCGGCGAATGTCCAGGCGCACCGAACTGTAGAATTTCAGAGCCAAACCGCCGGATGTCGTTTCCGGGTTTCCGAACATGACGCCGATCTTTTGTCGTATTTGATTGATGAAGATCATGCAAGTGCGCGTGCGCGCGATGGTCGGATTGAGGATGCGCAGTGCTTGACTCATCAGCCGAGCCTGAATGCCGACGTGCGAATCGCCGATCTCGCCCTCAATTTCGGCTTTGGGAACCAAGGCGGCGACCGAATCGATGACGATGAGATCGACGGCGTTGGATTTGACCAGCATCTCGGCAATGCGCAACGCCTCTTCGGCATGGCCGGGTTGACTGACGAGCAGGCTCTCCAGATCGACGCCGATGCGCTTGGCCCAAGAGGGATCGAGGGCGTGTTCGGCGTCGATGTACGCGGCCACCCCGCCCTGCTTCTGCGCCTCGGCAACGGCGTGGAGAGCCACCGTCGTTTTTCCGCTCGACTCCGGGCCGAAGATTTCGATGATGCGTCCGCGCGGCAAGCCACGACCTCCCAGAGCGATGTCCAAACTCAACGCTCCGGAGGAAATGCCTTGAACGTCTTGCGCCGAGGCTTCACCCAGCTGCATTATCGCGCCTTTGCCGATGTCTTTCTCGATCTGCGCCAGAACATTCTTCAGTTCTTTGCTCTGCGTTGTGTCGGCCATCTGATTTCCTTTCCCCTGCAATGGATCAATAGAGGACGGCGCGCGCCGTCGCGTTTACTTTCGTCCAACTCTCCCCAACACCTGTACAGTATTAGTATAGCCGGGAGAAAAGCGCACGCTAGGTGAGTAGGCAAAAATCCGTGCTCCCTTGCCAGAATCGCTCCCGTTCAGACCCCGCGACGATTGCCGTACAATTCGATGTGCAAGCGCGGGCAATAGCGGAAACCGTGTTGCTTGCACACTTCGACGAGCCAAGCGCCTCGGGCATCGAGATCGTCGCGGCGAATTCCTTGCGGCATGAGCAGGATGCGCGTTGGATCGACGCCGCGCAAGCGATCGATCGCCGAGTGTACTTCCTCCAAATCCTCCGGCCGCTCGACGACGAATTTGAGCTGATAATCGCATCGATCCATGAACGCCTGGATCACCTCGAAGCGGAGACGTTGGCGGTCGTGCCGTTCCGCCCAGCGCCCCCCCTCGCGCCGATGAGGCGTCGAGTTCGACAGCTTCGGACTCATGCTGACCAGATCGCAAGCGACTTCCTTAAAGACGACTGCCGCCGTTTCGATGGTGATATGATAGTCGCGCGCGCGGAGACCAGCACACAGTTCCTCAATGTGGGAGGCGATCATCGGCTCGCCGCCGGTGACAACGACGTGGCGCGTGGGAAAATCGGATAAACGAGAGAGAATTTGTTCGACGGTCCAATTCTCGCCGCGCGGATGCCAGGACGTATACTCGGAATCGCACCAGACGCAGCGAAGGGGACAGCCGGTGGAGCGCACAAAGGCAGACGGCACACCGCTGAGGCATCCTTCCCCTTGAATCGAAAAGAAAACATCGGCAATCTTCATGGCGCGCTCGCGAACCCTCTCTCCATTGGTTAAGGTAACGCCGCGACAGAGCTTCGTCCTGAGGAGAAACTCGGCACAATCCGCCCCCATACGCGGCTAGTTAGCGTGCGTTGCTCGCCGGCGCGAAATATCAAAGTGCCTCTCGATTAGGATTCACTGAAGTTACAAGATCGGTGGGCAGAATTGATGGTTGGGTAAAAACAACCGGAGCGTTTCTCGGAGAATATTATTTGCCGAGGAACGCCTCTCTTGTCAATACGAGTCTGTTCCGAAAACTCCCCCCAACCCCTCTCCCCCCGAGTACAGGGGGAGAGGGGCTTCTGGAACAGACTCTAAGCGACTAAGCGCTTGAGTCGGAGATCAGGGCTTAGCGCGTCTGAATACAAAAGATTGCTGTAAGGTGCCGCTTTGGGTCGAGAAACGGCTCGGACGCGGCTTGCCAGGCTCGGCAAAACACAACCTCAATTCGTCGCCTGAAAGAATATATATGCCCAATTGAGACTTACCTTTGTCTTTGCCTTCGGTGACCTGGGCATCGACCGTTTTAGGGGTTTTTGACTCGTCGAGTTTTAGCAATCCTTCTTCGATCTCTGTGCCAATTTTCAACGAATACTTAGCACCCGTGAAAACGACACGACCGTTCGATTGTCGAACGAACTGCTCTGAAAGAGTCATCCCTTGCGCTTCACCTCCAATCAAATTCCAAGTTCCTTGAAGCCGCTGTAAGTCCTTACTTTGGCCGGCACCACCTCCCTGGGCAACTCGATCTGCCTCTGGTTGCGCCGGTTGCTCTGCCTTCAATTCCGGCGCGGCGGCGTCATCCGGAGGGGGCACTTCCGGCGCAATCTCATCGAGGTTCTTGATTTGCTCACCCCCGGCGATGGTACACATCGCCTGGAACGTCTTGGGATCGATGGTGGCGGGAATGAAGCGCACTTTCCCGTCCGCCATGATGGCAAAGGTGCCTCGCTTTCCTTGATATTCGGCACAGACGAACG
>JAKBCS010000219.1 GCA_021807595.1 Planctomycetota bacterium
ACCCCATGCTGCGCGATGCCAGTTGGCGTTCGCTCGTCACCGTGGCCGAGCAGTTGCAATTCGTCAAAAAGAGCAATCAATCGGAACCAAGCCTGACTTTGGGCAACGGCGCGTTGATCTTGGGGCGCTCGGCGGACAACCCCGAACGGTTTCGCGGTCCCAACCTATCGGGTTTGTGGCTCGATGAGGCCAGCCAGGCGGAGCGTGCCGCCTTTGACGTGGGCGTGGCCTGCTTGCGCGAGGGCGGGGAGATGGGCTGGTTCTCGGCCACGTTTACGCCGCGCGGCAAACAGCATTGGACCTACGAAGTATTCGGCCAAACGGACGCCGAGGGCAAGCCGTTGCGGCCCAACACGGCGTTGTTCCGGGCGCGCACGCGCGACAATCCGTTTTTGCCGCTGGAGTTTTACGAAACCATCAAGCAGCAGTATTCGTCGGCGTTGACGGTGCAGGAGTTGGAAGGAGAGTTCACCGATCTGGAGGGCGCGCTCTTCCGGCGGCATTGGTTCCCCATCGACGAGGAAGCCCCGCCGTCGGTGCAGACGGTGCGCTATTGGGATTTGGCGTCGACGGAGCCACAGAAGGCGGGGGACGATCCGGATTGGTCGGTGGGCGTCTTGATGCAGCGCTCGAAGGAGGGGCTGTACCACATACTCGACGTGCGGCGCATGCGCGGCACGCCGGCGAAGGTGGAGGCTTTGGTTCGGCACACGGCGGAGGAGGACGGCAAGAAGGTGCGCATCTGGATGGAACAGGAACCCGGCTCCAGCGGCGTCAACACCATCGACCACTATCGGCGCGTCGTGTTGCCGGGTTGGGGCTTTCGCGGCGAGCGGCCCACGGGGGACAAAGCGGAGCGCGCCCATCCGTTATCCAGCATGGCCGAGGCCGGCAAGGTGCGTTTGGTGCGGGCGGCGTGGAACAAGGATTTCCTCGACGAGATTGAGGTTTTCCCGTTGGGCAAGCACGACGATCAGGTAGACGCCGCCGTCGGAGCCTTCGACAAGCTGACGCTGCACAAGCCGAACAATTTCTACATGGAACTGCGTCAGAGCTTACAGGAAGAGGCTCGCGAGGATTGGTAGCCGAGATCATCTCGGTTTAAATTCTGGACTCGCGCGAGAACCTCCATTACACTTTCATCTACCACGCGGTGGAAGACCCGCACCGATTCGTGGGTCGCTCCGAGGTTCGATGATGAGTCTACCCCCCGCTCTCCCTGGACAAATCGTCCGCGTCCGTCAACGGCAGTATCTCGTTGAAGAGATCGTCGCTCCACCTTTAGCCGGCGATGCAACCCTGGTTCGCCTATCGTGCCTCGATGACGATGCGCAGGGGCAGACGCTCGAAGTATTGTGGGAAGCCGAACTCGACGCCGAGGTGCTCCAGGGAAACGGTTGGGAGCATCTGGCAGCGCGCAGATTCGATCCGCCGCGCACCTTTTCCGCCTATCTCCATACCCTTCGCTGGAACTGCGTCACGGCAACAAATCCTCGCTTGTTCCAGGCTCCTTACCGGGCCGGCATCCAAATTGACGCTTACCAGATCGAGCCGCTCCGCAAGGCTCTCTTGCTGCCGCGCGTCAATCTGTTCATCGCCGACGACGTTGGCCTCGGCAAGACCATCGAAGCCGCTTTGATTGCTCGCGAATTGCTGATGCGAAAGAAAGTCCGCGACATCGTGGTCGCCTGTCCCCCTTCGGTTTTGCCGCAATGGAAAGACGAGTTGGAACAGCGTTTCGGTTTGGTGTTTGAAATTCTCGATAAGGACTACGTCATCGGCGTTCGCCGCCAGCGGGGTTACGGCACCAACCCCTGGACCACACACAATCGTTTTCTGATCTCGCACCGGCTGCTTATCGACGAAACGTACACAGGGCCGCTGCGCGATTGGCTTGGCGATTTCCGGGCGGGTTCGCTGCTGATTCTCGACGAGGCGCACCATGCCGCGCCATCCAGCGGTTCGCGTTACGCCATCGATTCCAAGATTACTCGCGCCGTCCGCGATCTCGCGCCTCGTTTCGAGCACCGTTTGTTCTTATCCGCCACGCCGCACAACGGGCATTCCAACAGTTTCTCGGCCTTGCTTGAAATCCTCGATCCACAGCGTTTTTGTCGTGGCGTGCCGGTTAAAAGCAAGAAGCAGCTCGAAGACGTGATGGTCCGCCGACTCAAGGAGGATCTCCGCGCCGTCCAGGATGGTTTTCCCAAACGCGACGTAAAGCAGGTTGACATCGACGGGCTGCCGTCCGATGCCCCGGAGCTGCGGCTCTCGGTTTTGCTGGACGAGTATCGCCGGCTGCGCGAGGAACGCATGCAAGGCGAAACGAAACGGAAACAGACCATCGCCTCCCTGCTAATCTCCGGTTTGCAACAACGGCTTCTCTCTTCCATCGAGGCGTTCGCCCGCACTCTGCGCGTTCATCGCCGGACGGTCGAACGGCAGCGTCAACAAGATGCGACGGCGGTTGCCGCGCGGGTTGGTCTCTTCGATTTGATCGGCGGCGGCATGGGCGCGGACGACGAGCGCGCGGAACTGGAAGCGGACGAGGTGCAGCGCGAGGAAGAAACGCAATTCGAGGCGGCCACGCTGGCGGTTTCTGGGAATCCGATGGAAGCCGAATTGCGAGTGTTGGAGGAGATGACGCGCATCGCGGAGGAAGCACGCGGTTTGCCGGATGCCCGCATCGACCACCTCGTCGATTGGATTCGAGAGAATATGTGCCCCGGTTTGCCGCCGCTGGGGGAACTACCTTCGGATCGAGCGGCGAAATGGAACGAAACGCGCGTCCTCATTTTCACCGAGTACGAAGACACCCTGCGCTATCTGCGGCAACAGTTGGAAGCCGCACTTCAAAGTAGTGAACGCGCGGCGGATCGGATTGCCGTTTATCATGGACCAACTCCGTCGGCCGAGCGGGAGGAGATCAAACGCGCCTTCAATGCCGATCCAAGGAAACATCCGGTTCGCATCCTGTTGGCCACGGATGCCGCACGGGAAGGCATCAACTTACAAACCCACTGTTCGCATCTGTTTCATTTCGATGTGCCGTGGAATCCCGCTCGTTTGGAACAACGGAACGGACGCATCGACCGCAAGCTCCAACCGAGTCCGGTAGTCGCTTGCTACTACTTCGTTTATCGCCAGCGCAGCGAGGATCGGGTGTTGAAGGCGCTGGTTCGTAAAACGGAGACGATCAAGAAAGAACTGGGGAGCCTGGCACAGGTAATCGAAGGCCGGCTTACCGATACCCTCGCACGCGGCATTCGCCATGCGGACGTTGGAAAGTTGGAGCAAGAGATCGACCGCGCCGATCTCGACCCGGATTTCAAGGATACCGTCGGCGAGGAATTGGAAGCCGCACGCGATCGCCAACACGACTTGCGCCGACAAATCGACGTGCTGCGAAATCGGCTCAAAGAAGCGCACGACTGGCTCAATTTGAATATCGATTCCTTTCGCGCCGCGCTGTCCTGTTCCTTGGAATTGATGGGCGCGCTGCCGTTGCGCGAAGAAAAGGACAGAGAGGGGCGATTTGAATTCCCAGCGCTGGATCGCGATCGGGGAGGCGATCCTTCCTGGGCGGATACTCTCGATACGCTGCGGGCCCCTCGGCAACGGGAACAAACCTTTTGGGAATGGCGGCGCGAGGCGGCCATCCGTCCGGTTGTTTTTGAAGCCCCCAAAACGATGGACGACGACGTGGTGCAGTTACATTTGGAGCAGCGCGTCGTGCAGCGCTTGTTGGGCCGCTTCACAGCGCAGGGATTCGTCTACCACGATCTCTCTCGGGCCTGTTTGGCGCAAACGAGCGATCCGATCCCGCGCGTCGTCCTCGCCGGCCGCCTCTGCCTCTACGGCCAGGGCGCGGCTCGGCTGCACGAGGAATTGATCTTCGTTTCCGCCCGATGGATCGATCCGAACAAGCGGACGAGGGCGTTGACTCCCTATGGACGCGACGCCGCAAGCGAAACACAGCGGTTGCTGGAGGAAGCCTTGCGCAAGCCCGTACAGCCTGCCAACGAAGTCCTCTTGAATCAATTGCGGGAAACGGGATCGCGCGACGTGGCCGAATTGCTGCCGCACCTGGAAAAGCGCGGCGGCGAATTGGCCGAGGAAGCAACCCGCAACCTTGAGAAACGAGGCGAAGACGAAGCCAAGGCCATGCGCGGCATCCTCGAAGACCAGCGCGAACGCATCGCCGCCGCCGTCGAGAAGTACCAGCGAGTACAGCCGGGTCTCTTCGACCACGATGAGATGCGCCAACTGGATGCGGATCAACGTCATTGGCAGCGGCGGCTCACGGAGATCGAACAGGAGTTGACCAAAGAGCCGGAACGCATTCGCGGCGTTTACGTCGTCAAAGCGCAGCGCGTTGAGCCGGTCGGTTTGGTCTATCTGTGGCCGATAACAGGGTAGTTGTTAGTTGTTAGTTGTTGGATGTTGGATGTTGGATTTTGGATGTTGGATGTTAGGAGTCGATGGGGGTTTACGATGAAGCAGCACTATAAGAATTTGCTCGTCTGGCAGAAGGCGATGATTCTTGTCACGCGGGTTTACGAAACGACTCGGTGCTTCCCCAACGAGGAAAGGTATGGATTGACATCGCAAATTCGACGGGCGGCGGTGTCGGTTCCCAGCAATATCGCGGAGGGTCAAGCTCGACTTAACGCGGGCGAATTCCGACAGTTTCTCGGGATCGCTAAAGGATCGTTGGCCGAGCTCGAAACGCAGCTTCTCATCTCCCAAAATCTCGGTTATCTCACGGATGCCAATCCTTTATTAGAACAATTATCCGAAGTCGGCCGAATGCTTCACGGCTTACTCAACTCTTTGGCAACCCACAACTCCAAATCCTCATCTGCCCCCCAGCAACCCACAACCGACATCTAACCTTTATCCTCTAACAACTAACAACTAACAACTATGAAAAATCCCGAACTGCTAGCGCATCTCCAGTGGCTTGGCTACTTGCAGCCGGTGGGACTTGTGGTTTCGCC
Source organism: Planctomycetota bacterium (assembly GCA_021807595.1). Taxonomy (GTDB): domain Bacteria; phylum Planctomycetota; class Planctomycetia; order Gemmatales; family Gemmataceae; genus JAJPHU01. The sequence continues at coordinate 5,001 of JAKBCS010000219.1, forward strand.
GCCGGCGCTGTTGCAGGCGGGGGCATATCTCAACCGCAATGTGTTGGCGGAGCATCAGCGCTTCCTCGAATACGTCGACGAACGAGCGGTGATTCGGGATCTGCGCGGCTTGTTGCTCGACGTGTTCGGCTGGCAACGCGGCGACCTTGTCGATGCCAGTGATCCCCGCGCCGCCGCGCTGGAAGTCGTCTTGCCGGAATATCACGAAACGCTGCGGCCAACCTATGCCGTTCCCGAAGCCCAGCGCGCCGAAAATTCAAGCTGGCTGATGCTCATTCAGATATTGCCGACCGGCACGCCGCTGGATGAGATTGCTGCCATCGACAATCACCACTGGCAAGCCGCGCCGCAAGCGCGTTTCGAGCGATTGCTGCGCGAGACGCGCGTGCCTATCGGCTTGCTTGGCAACGGCACGCAGCTTCGACTCGTCTACGCTCCGCGCGGCGAATCCACCGGGCATTTGACTTTTCCCGTCAAGGCCATGATCGAGGCGGCGGGGCGGCCCGTCTTTTCGGCCTTGCTCATGCTGCTGTCGGCCGAGCGGTTGTTTGCGCTGCCGGACAAGCAGCGCTTGCCCGCCATCCTCGCCGATAGCCGCAAGTATCAGAACACCGTTTCCAACGAACTGGCCCAGCAGGTGCTCGCCGCTCTGTACGAACTGCTGCGCGGCTTCCAGGCCGCCGACGCGCAGTGGAAGGGCGATTTGCTCCGCGACGTGTTGTCCCGCGATCCCGATCGGATTTACGCCGGTCTGTTGACCGTGCTGTTGCGTTTGGTGTTCCTGCTTTACGCCGAAGATCGCGGGCTGATGTCGGATAATGAGGTGTACGTCAAGAACTACTCGGTGGCCGGGTTGTTCGAGCGATTGCAGGCCGACGCCGGCCGCTATCCGGACACGATGGATCTGCGCTACGGAGCCTGGCCGCAGCTTATCGCTCTGTTCCGCATGGTTCACAACGGCGCGCGTCACGGCAAGCTGCAGCTGCCCAAACGCCACGGCTATCTGTTCGATCCCCAGCGCTATCCCTTCCTCGAAGGCAACGCCGGCATCCCCCTCGTCGCCGACGGCGTCCTCTTCCGCGTGCTGCAAAATCTGCTCGTGCTCGACGGCGAACGCATTTCCTATCGCAGTCTCGATGTCGAACAAATTGGATCGGTTTATGAAACCATGATGGGTTTTCGCCTGGAGAAGGCGACGGGGCGGTCGATTGCCATTAAGCCAACCAAGGCGCACGGCGCGCCGGTGACGATCGATCTCGATGCCTTGCTGCGCGTGCCCGCCAAGGATCGGGGCAAATGGCTGAAGGAGCGGACGGATCAGAATGTGACCGGAGCGGCGTTGAATGCTCTGAAAAGCGCCGACACGCCGGAAGCCGCCGCCGCCGCCCTCGAACGCAAGATCGCCCGCGCTCTGACGCCGAATATCGTGCCGCCCGGCAGCATGGTGTTG
>JAKBCS010000074.1 GCA_021807595.1 Planctomycetota bacterium
CCAAGCCGAGGTCGAGGGGGCGTAAAGTCGTTCCCGCATCGTCGGCGAGGAAATAGTCGTTCCTCGCCGACGATGCGCGATCGGGGCAAACGGCCTCGATTTCACCTGGATACCATCGATTGGTGGCCGATCGCCGGTATGTCTTCTTCTACCTCGCGTTGTCGCGCAATTGCGTGGAAGAGAGATCGACGCGGAAACGGTTGGCAGGGATGGCGGCGAAGAGGTCGCGGTGGGAGGGAGGCACTTTGAGATTATCCAGACCCATAAAGTGGCCTTTGCTGTCGATTCGACCGGCGACGAGGAAGCGGCAGGCGAGTTGACGGAGGCGATCCATGGCGGCGTCGAGGTTTGCCGGGCTGTTGCCGTAGAACCGAGGTTGGACGATGCGTTCGGCGGTGTCGGCACCGACGACGAAGACGCAGCCGGTGAATAGCTCGGCCTTTTCGGCGAAGGTGGCGGCACGGGTGAGCCATAGGGGAGCCTGCCAGGTGAAGGCCAGCGCGCGGCGGTAGACTTCCTCTGGAGGAAGGGGTGGTTTGTCGGCGTTGACGACGGTTAGCTCGAAGGCGGGAGGAAAGCCGGTCAGCTCGGATGCGATTTTCGCCAAGGCGAGGTGTCCGGCGTGGAGGGGATTGAAGGAGCCGGACAGTAGCAATTGCGGTCGGCGAGCGTCGGCCTGCGCGCGGCCATCGGGAACCAGGCACAGCGAGGAGAGACGGCCTGCGAAGAGCGCGGCAAGGGCATCTTCCGCGAGATGTGTTTGTTCCTGGATCGACTCGCCCGGTATTAGGGGTACTTCCACGCGCTCGGATAGCCCCAACGCCTCGGCCAGGGCGTTCAGCAAGACGAGATCGAGGACGATTTCTTCGTCTTCGCGGGAACGGGCTTCCTTGGTTAGCGTAAGAGAATGCGTCAAAGCGCGTTGATGCAATTGAATGGCGATGTGAAAGCGATGGTCGCCGTGCTTGGGGCGATCTGAGCGCAGGCTGGCGGCGCAGGCCACGCCGACGATGGGTTCGCCGGGTGCCAGCCAGCGCGCGCGGTCGAGCGCTCGGCGTGCCAAGGCGCGCGCGGTATCGAACGAACAAAAAGACGAGGGATGATGTCCGAGAAAATCCGCGAGACTGCGTTGGTCGTAGGGGACGACGGCTTCGAGAATGCTCCGCGAGCCGCCGGGCACGGAGAGTAGCCAGCCCAGCGCTCCCGCTCCGCCGCCCGCAACGGCCACGACGCAACGAAAACCGGCTCGGTGGATGGCGGAGATCGAGTCGCGCAGTCGTGGGTCCATGAGCCGACGCTTAGGGTTGGAGTAGCTGTTGCTCGGCGGCCACGATTTTGTCCAACGATTCGGCCGGCGTTTCCGCCGCGCGCAGTTCCTCGAGAAAACCGGGGCGCAGGAACAATCGCGTGAGCCGAGCCAAGACGCGGAGGTGGGTGTGGTCGTCGCGGCAACAAATGAGGAAGAAAAGATCGGTTAGTCCGCCGTGGGGGGCACCGAAGGGTATGCCGGAAGCCGTTCGCGCGTAGGCTATTACGGATTCACCGAGAGCGGCCGGAAGCGGACGGCGCGGATGCGGAACGGCCACGCCGGAGGGCAGGGCCGTGCTGACCATTTCCTCGCGCTGGCGGACGGCGTCGAGGATCGCTTCGGGATCGTACACTTGCCAGGTTTGCTCGGCCAAGACGACGAGTTCCTTTAGAACCGAGGCGCGGGTCGAAGCAGACAGGGGCACGGCGATGCTGGCCTCGGAGAGCAAACCGGCCAACAACGGTTCGCCGTCGATCCCGTGCGCGGCGGACGATTCGAGATGGGTCAATTCCTTCTCGGTCAAGGTGGGCATCTGCGTTTCGATCCACTGGTTGATCTCGGCGCGCGCGAAGCGCCATTGACCGCCGACTTTGTGGCCGGGCAGATGTCCTCGATTGGCCAGCTTACCGACTTCACGCACGTCGCGCCGCAGGTAAGCGGCCAACTGCTCCACATCCATCATGTCGCTTCCCATGCTACGATCTCCTCCTCGAAATCGCCCCTCATTTGCTTTCGGGACCGAGAAGCCCCGGAAGATCGAACCCCTTGTTGCCTTTGAGCAGCTGGCGTTGCGCTTGCGTTTGTTGGCTTAGGCCGAACAGGCGAATGAACCCCTTGGCGGCGTCGTGATCGAAGCTATCGCCGCTCTCGTAGGTCGCTAATTTTTTGCTGTACAGGCTGTGTTCGCTCTTGCGACCGACCACGGTGGCCTTGCCCTTAAACAGTTTGACGCGCGCTTGACCGGCGACGAAGCGCTGGTTGCTGGCCACGAAGGCAAACAAGTCTTGATGGAAGGCGCTAAACCACAATCCATTATAGATCATGTCCGCGTATTCTTGCGAGACCAAAGTCTTGAAACGCTGTGCGGGCTTGCTCAGACACAGCGACTCCAGTTCTCGATGGGCTTCGTGCAAGATCACCGCTGCCGGCGCTTCGTACAGTTCCCGCGACTTGATGCCGACGAGGCGATTCTCGACGTGATCGATGCGACCGACACCGTGTTGGCCGCCGAGTTTGTTCAAACGCTCGATCAACGGCGCGCCGTCGAGCTTTTCTCCGTCCAAGGCGATGGGTCGGCCCCGCTCGAAATCGAGTGTGAGATACAACGGCTCATTCGGAGCCTTGGCGGGATCGACGGTCCAGGCGAAGGCGTCGGCGGGCGGTTCGTCCCACGGATCTTCGAGGACGCCGGCCTCGCAACTGCGTCCGAACAAATTCAAGTCGATGCTATAAGGACTCTCTTTGGTCGCTTCGACGGGGATGCCGTGCTTGGCGGCGTAGGCGATCTCTTCGTCCCGGCTCATCTTCCATTCGCGCACCGGGGCGATGATTTTCAGATCGGGAGCCAGCGTCTGGAAAGTGATGTCGAACCGGACTTGATCGTTGCCCTTGCCGGTGCAGCCGTGGGCGACGGCGACGGCTTTTTGTTCGCGGGCGGCATCGACCATGAGCTTGGCGATGAGCGGTCGGCCCAGCGCTGTGGCCAACGGATATTTGCCCTCGTACAGCGCCCCGGCCATCAGAGCCGGAAAGACGAAACAATCGACGAATAGATTGCGGGCGTCGAGAGCCATCGCATCGACCGCTCCGGTGCGCAGCGCCTTTTGGCGAATGCGTTCGATGTCCTCGCCCTGGCCGAGATCGACCGTGAAGGCGACCACGTCGAGGTTGTACTTCTCGCCGATCCACGGAACCATGACGCTGGTGTCGAGTCCGCCCGAATACGCTAGGATGACCTTATCGCGTGCCATCGATTGCCCCATTAGACCATTGGAAGTATCTTCTCGGTTAGCCGCGACGCGCAGCGGAGCTGCGTCGGTCGACGCGCTCCGCTGCGCGTCGCGGCTAACCGAAGTTATTTTTAGACGCGCCCTTAAAGTTCTACGTTATCCTAGTTGTGTCTCCGCAAGACGGAAAGGCATGGCCGGGGGTTTCGTCGAGGAGTTCGTCGGATGAAGTGGTATACTTTTGTGGTCGTTTGTATCGTTTTCTTTGCCGGAAAGAGCGCCGTGCAGGCCGAGCAACCGACGAAGCCGAACGTCCTTCTCCTTTTCGCCGACGATCAGCGGGCGGATACCATCGCGGCTTTGGGAAATCCCGTCATCGAGACGCCGAACCTCGACCGACTTGTGGCAAAAGGCATTGCCTTCAACCGAGCCTACATGCAAGGCGGACTACAGGGAGCGACGTGCGTGCCCTCGCGGGCCATGCTGCTGTCGGGTCAGTCGCTCTTTCGCGTCGATGAGAAGCTGCTGCGCGATCGAACGTGGCCCGCAGCCTTCGGCCGCGCCGGATATACGACTTTTATGAGCGGTAAATGGCACAACGGCGAGAAATCGCTGCTCGCTAGTTTTCAGAAGGCCCGCGCCGTTTTCGTGGGCGGCATGACGAATCCGATGAAAGCCAATCTGCGCGACAAGATCGACGACAAACTGAGTAAGCCGTATCTCGCTCCCAAGCACGCCTGCGAGATGTTCGCCGACGAAGCGATTCGCTTCCTCAAAGATCACCGAGAGGGTCCGTTTTTCTGCTACGTTCCCTTCGACGCTCCGCACGATCCGCACATCGTCCCCAAGGATTTTCCCATTCGCTACGACGCGGCGAAAATGCCGCTGCCGAAGCCATTCTATCCGCGACACGAATGGGACAACGGCGAGACGACGATCCGCGACGAACAACTTCTTCCCTGGCCGCGCACGCCGGAGAAGGTTCGGGAGATGCTCGCCGAATACTATCGCTACATCTCCTATCTCGACGCTCAAGTCGGTCGCGTGTTGGATGCCTTGGACGCCTCGCCCCATGCCAAAAATACCATCGTCGTCTACACTGCCGATTCGGGAGTGGCGCGCGGCAGCCACGGCCTCATCGGCAAGCAAAACCTCTACGAACATTCGATGCGCGTGCCCCTGATCCTCCGTGGTCCGGGCATCCCCGAAGGCAAACGTACCGATGCCATGTGCTACCTCTTCGATCTGCTGCCCACGTTGGGCAAGCTCTGCCATGTGCCCGCGCCCGAACAGAGCGAGGGGATCGAGTTCACGGCCTCGCTGCGCGATCCGAGTAAACCCGCGCGCAAGCATCTGATGTTCGCCTACCGCAACGTCCAACGGGCGGTGCGCGACGAACGCTGGAAGCTGATCCGCTATCCGCAAATCGACAAGACGCAACTCTTCGATCTGCAAAACGATCCGCAAGAGACCGTGAATCTGGCGGGCGAACTCGAACGCGCCGACCGAATCGCTCGTCTCCTGGATTTGCTCGAGGGCGAACAAAAACGGTATGGCGACACGGCTCCGTTGCGAGTCGCCGATCCCAAATCCGCCGCGTGGACTCCGCCCAAAAAGGGTGAACCGCGCAAGAAGAACTGAGGCATGGCTTCATCTCCCTTCCGACTTTTGACTTTTTCGCGCTCCGTTTATGAGGGGATGCTGTGGCACGCGCTGGCGGAGCGTCCTTTGGAGTGCTGCGGCTTGTTGGCGGGCATCGTTCGAGAAAACGGTATCGGCGAAGCGCGGCTGCGCTATCCGCTGCTCAACGCCGCCGCCAGCCCGATCGCGTTCGAGTCGGAACCGAGAAGCCATTTTTCGGCGGAGCGAGACATTCGCAAACAGGGCTTGCGGGTGTTGGCGGTGTATCACTCGCACCCCGCTTCGGCCCCAATCCCCAGCCGCACCGATCTGGAGCGAAACTGGAGTACCGAAGTGGTCAATCTGATCGTCTCCCCGACGAGCAACCCCCCGCTGCTCCGTGCCTGGTGGCTAAACGCGGAAGGGTATCGAGAGGCAGAATGGCGCGTCTGCGCGGGATAGCGAACGGCGCGAATGGACTCGCGTAAATCGACGGCAAACTTATAATGCGATCCGTTGGGACCGTTGGGTCCGCACTCCGCCGCCACGTCCTCGCCGAGGAATCGGGATGCTGTCGAGACTGAATCATCGCGCCGGTCATTATGCACTGTTGACGTTGGTATGGGCCGGATTGTTTCTGCCCAATCTCGGGGGTCCCAGTTTGTGGGACATCGACGAAGGAAACAATGCCGAATGCGCGCACGAAATGTATGAGTCCGGCAATTTCATCGTGCCGACGTTCAACTATAAATTGCGTCTGGACAAGCCGGTTCTCTTGTACTGGCTGCAAGCCTTGGCGTATCGCTTTTGCGGCAGCAATGAAGGCGCGGCGCGGCTGCCGTCGGCCTTGGCTTCGCTGTTGGCCTTGTGGACGACTTACGAACTGGGTCGGCGTCTCTTCGGTGCTTTTGCCGCCTTGCTGGCCGCGCTGGCGTTGGCAAGCAGCGTCGCCTTCTGCGCCGCCGGACATTTCGCCAATCCCGACGCCTTGCTCAATTTGTGTACGCTGCTCAGTTTGTGGTGTTTTTGGAATCATTATACGCGCCGAGGATGGTGGCTGTTGGGGGCGGGCGCGGCGTGTGGGTTGGGCGTTCTCGCCAAGGGGCCGGTGGCTTTGGCCCTGCCCGCCGCCACGACGTTTTTGTATCTCCTTCTCCGTCGAGAACTCCGGCGCTATTTGGAGCCGCGCTTGATGGGAGCGGCTCTGATGTTCATCCTCGTTGCCGTACCTTGGTATGTCTGGGTAGGCGTGGAAACGAAGGGGGAATGGCTCGTCGGATTTTTTTGGCAGCACAATGTCCAACGGGCCGTCGGTGTCTTGGAAAATCATCGTGGACCCGTTTATTACTACGGTCTGGTTCTCATCGCCGGTTTGATGCCGTGGTCGGTATTTCTGGCTCCGACATTGTGGTACGCTTTCCGGCGCGAAGAGCGGGCCGAGGACGGAGCGCGAAAGACAAACGCCGGCAAACAATTTCTACTCTGTTGGGTCGCCGTATGGTTGGTGTTCTTCACGGCGGCGCGGACGAAACTGCCCAATTACATTTTGCCGGTCTATCCGGCGATGGCGCTGTTGACGGCGTCGTTCCTCGACGATTGGCGGCGCGGTCGCATGGTCGTGCCGGTCTGGCTGATGCCGACGAGCCTCATCTGTTTGGCCGTGGCCGGAGTGGGAGTCGGCGTCGGCTTGCTGCTCGCGGGTGAGGCGCTGCCGTTGGCTTTGCCGGGGAGGCGCTTGCCGGGTCTGGAGCGCGGCGCGTGGTTGGGCGGCGTCTTCCTGGTAGGGGCGGCGGCGGCGGTGCTTTGTCATTGGCGCGGCTGGCGCGCGGGGCTGATTCGATGCGTGGCGGCGTCGGGACTCGTCTTCACCGCGGCGCTCGCCTTCTGGGCCGTCGATCTGGTGGATCGCTTCAAAGCGCCGCGCCCGTTGATCCAGGCCATGCCCAGCGATCAACTTTTCCGCGAAGTCCGCGTCGGCGCGTTCGGCTATTTTCAACCTAGCCTTGTCTTTTATTCGCAACGCGAAGTGCATTGTCCGGACAATACCGTTGCCGCCCTGCAATTCTTGCGCACGCCACTGCCGGTATATTTGTTCGTCGGCGAAGAGACGTGGAAGCAGCTGCGGACGCTCGCCCCGCCGTCGTTTCGCTTGGTCGCCCGGCACGCCGATCTGTACAACGGTCGCGAAATCCTCCTGGTGACGAACGAACCCATAAACTAACAATCGGGCTATCGACCAACACCAAGCGAAGCGAGCGATCCCATGACCGAACTGGCCGGTTTTGCCTACGGGGAAGATCTCGACAGTGTGTCGCGGCGCAGTCTGGGCTATCGCTTGCTCGCTCCTTCTCGTTCCGAGCCGTGGTGCGAGGAGGTGGAGGCGTTGGCCCGCCGCTTGCAAGCCGCGCCCTACTCCGATCATTGGCCGCCCACCGACCTGTTCTGTTCCGTGCTGCTCTCCGACGGACGGCGCGTCGTCGCGCTGGCTCGTTATGGACTCGCCGATCGAACTCCCAGTCAGCGCCGCGGCGGATTGGAACTCATCGGCGCGGTCGTCCCGGCAAACCTGGAGGTTGCCGCGGCCCTCTCGCTCTCTCGGTGGCTGGGACAGCGTCGAGAAGGCGTCGACGACTTGCATCAACTCGGCGGTCCGTTCACCCTCGAAGATGTTCTCGCATCGGTTGCCCCGCCGTTGCCGCACGCCGATCCGCTTCCCGTCTTGCCGGTGCGTCTGTGGCAGGAAGGTGCGCTGTTGTTCGCGGCCAGCACTCCAGCCGAGCCCGATCATCGGCTGCGTCTGCTCGAAGGGGCGACCGGCGCGTCGTGGCAATGGCTGCCGTTGGTCGGCGTCGATTTCCCGCTGCAAACCTACGCTCAGCGCGGCCCGCTCATCGCCTGGACGCCGCATCTGGCCGGAGTCGCTATCAAACTCGATAGCAAAAGTAGCGAATCGTCCGCCGTCCGTCCCGGACGCTCCGAGGAAAGGCGCGGAAGATTCGCCGCTGTCGCTTGGACGTTGCTGTTGCTCGCTCTGTTGGCCGCGAATCTGTGGTCCACGTTGGCCTTGCACCGTTCGCTTCCTTTGCCGCCGTCCCGCCAGATCGAATCCGCTTCATCGCTTCCCGCCAAGCAGGCGATGCCGAACGACGAGGCCGGACGCGATCGATTCGTCGCCGCCCTGCGCGAATTGCTGAGCGAACGCGGCGAACGCCACGGGGACGCAGACAAAAGTCGGCTCTTGGCACACTACGAACAACTCGTGCGCACCCACAAAGATCTGCGCGTGCGCGACGACCGCGAGAGCGATCGGCTGACCGTCGCCGTCGTCGGCTTGTTGGCCGAACGCAGTCCGCAGCACATCGAAGACGAGGTTCGCAAGGCGCTGAGCAACAAGGGGTTCAGCGATCGACTTATTCGAGCGGCTTGCGATCACGTCCGCGAGCAGTTTGAGGGGGAACCCAAACAACGCGCCGCATACCCCTAGCCTGGATAGTTCACCGCGGTGAACGCAGAGGAAATACAAAAGAGGAATCTTCAAGAGGTTAAAAGGGAGATCGAACGCATGGAAGCAATTCACGTCGTCGGAGCGGGGGGCATCGGCTGCGCCGTGGGTTATGCCCTTTGTGCGTCTGATATGTCGGTTTTGTTTGTGGATGCCGACGGCGAGAAAATCGAATGGGGGCGCAACCACGGCGTTGTCATCGACGGTCTGCCGCCGCGACCTGCTCGCTTCGTCGCTTTCGACGATTGGCAGCCGCCCGCCGATGCCGTCGTCTTGCTCTGCACCAAATGCTACGACAACGCAGCCGTCCTCGAACGCCTTCCCGAATCCGCCGTGCTGATTCCCATTCAGAACGGGTTCGATCCCCAGTTGAATGCCCGCGCTCATACTTGGGAAGGCATCGCGTCGTTCGTTTCCGAATGTCTGCCGCGGCGAACCCATACGCGCATCACGCGGCGCGGCCATCTGCACCTCGGCGCTCGGCAATCGTCCGCGGGCAGGCACTCCGAAAGGCCTCACTGTCTGCGGGTTTTGGTCGAGGGCCGTCAGCCGATTCTCGGCGGCCGCGCGCGCGTTCGCGGCGTCGAGTGGATCGAACCGTACAAGTATGCCAAACTGATGTACAACGCGGCGATCAGTCCGTTGGCTTCCATCGCGGGTATCGACAACGGCCAACTGTTGTGGCTGCCGCGCGCCCGCGCCCTCTTCTTCGATCTACTTCGAGAGAACCACGCCATTCTCAAACGCGCCGGCATCGAGCTGGGCAAAGTCGGCCCGCTGCATCCGTCCACCGTGGCGGAGATCCTGCGCCGGCCGTGGCTGGCGCACGCTCTGGCCTGGGCCTTTTATCCGAGTCTGCGCGGCACCTACTGCTCCATGTCCGGCGATCTGCCCAAAGGACGCACCGAGATCGACAATTACAACGGTCATCTGCTTGCCCTGGCCGGCGACGCGCCCTGCCCGATCAACCGCCGCGTCTATTCCCTCATCAAACGCCTGGAACGAGAACGACTCGCGCCGGATCTCCGATTGCTCGACGACTTGAGCGAAGGCGAGACGCGAACCGCCGCATCCTATCGTTCCTTCTCCTTTTCGGGTTCATCGACAAATACCCAAAACGTGGAACGCTGACGAACGGGGTGGCTTTTGCCGTCGCGTTCGCGCGTCCCGTGCGAACGAGAGACGGTCAGACACCACCACCCCGCGTCGGTCAGCGTTGCGGCGGCAGTGCCGTTGCGATCGAGGCGAACCGTCCGCGTGATGTGTTCGTCGGGCGGCAGGGTTTTGGGCGGTTCGCGGTTGTAGCGTTCGATTTCCACCAGGCTCAGCGCTTCTTCATCGGGACGGCGCGGCATCTCGACTTGAAACACCATCCCCGGCCGCAGCCCATAAGGGCGCGTCAGCGGTATAAACTCGAACTCGCCCGTCGATCGATCCCAACCTCGCTGCGCCTGGACGTGCAGAACGGTTTTGATCGTGTCTTCCACAAACTCGCCGTCTTCTTCCAGCCAAATCGGCGGAGTTTTTAGCACCAAGAGATAGTCGCCGCGCTGCTGAGGAGTGAAGGTAAGCCGGTACGTCGCGATCTCCTTGTCGCCGACTTTGCGCGCGGTCTTTTCCAGCTTGTCGGTCAGATCGACCCGCTTGCCGTCCGGCCCGACGACGAACAAGCTGCGCGGCTGCGGCGCGTCGAAGAGCTGATGCTCGAAAGGATGCCCCCATTGATAGGTGATGATAAGTGCCTCGCCCTTCTTCGCCGAGGCAATTTGCGGCAGCAGCATATTGAAATGCCCCGCCGCCGAACCCACGCCGAACGCGAGCCAGATGGCCGCCAGCCTAATTCCCAAACGCATGTTTCTCTCTCCACCACAGAAGGATCTGCATTCGGCCGCTGCGGTAATCCTACGATTCCCCCTTTCGCTTGCGAGAGAAGCGAGGGCGAGGCGACAAGAAAGAAAAAGTCCGTAGAAAAGGAATGACGACTCCGGACAAAACACTTGGCGAGCGGGAGCTTCCACCTCCCGATGCTTCGATCTCTGGGGGAGATTGCTGCCGTTCGCCGGTTCGAGGGGGAGAACCGAATCCATGTTGTTCCGTCTGATTCCGCGCGAAGAAAAGTTCTTCGATATGTTCGATGAGGCCTCCGCCATTCTCACCAGGGCCGCCGAAAAGTTTCACGCCATGATCGCGCAGTTCGACCGCGTGCAAGAGCGGAGCAACGAGATCAAGGACGACGAACACGCCTGCGATAAAGTGGTCGAACGCATCATTCTGGCCCTGGATCGCACGTTTATCACGCCGATGGACCGTGAGGACATTCACACGCTGGCGACGCGGTTGGACGACATCCTCGACAGCATGGAGGAGACGGCCCATCGCTTCGTGACGTTCCGCATCGACAAGCCGACGCCCGCCGCCGAGGCCATGGCGCGCATCATTCACGAATGCTGCAATCATCTTTCCGAAGCTCTCCGGCTATGCCGCACGATGCGCGATGTCGAGGGCATCCAGACGCGCCTGCGCGAGATTGGCCGACTGGAGAACGAGGCGGACGGCATCTACCGCGAGAGCGACGGAGCGCTGTTCGCCGATCCGCCGGAGATTCTGATGCTCATTAAGTGGCGCGAGTTGTACGGTTGGCTGGAAGAGACGGTGGATGCTTGCAAGGATTTAGCGATGGTGGTATCGGAAATCGTCATCAAAGGGAGCTGACGTGCATTTTTTTCAAACCGCCGCCGGTAACTTCGGAACGGTTCCTTGGGGCCAGCTGTCTTTCGTCGTCTGGCTACTGATCGCCCTGGCACTGCTATTCGACTTTCTGAACGGCTTCCACGATGCCGCCAATTCGGTGGCTACGGTCGTTTCGACGCGCGTGCTGTCGCCGCAAACCGCCGTCCTCTGGGCCGCGTTCTTCAATTTCGTCGCCTTTTTGCTGTTTCATCTGAAAGTGGCGGCGACGATGGGCAAGGACATCATCGACCCATCCATCGTCGATAATCGAGTGATCGCGGCCACCCTGATGGCCGCCTGTTTCTGGGATGTTCTCACTTGGTATTGGGGTCTGCCGACCAGCTCGTCGCACGCACTCATCGGCGGCCTAGTGGGGGCGGGGCTGGCCCATGCCGGAACCAGCGCGCTGAAATGGGAGGGCATCGGCAAGACGGTGGCGTTCATCGTGTTGGCACCGCTGATCGGCATGTTCATCGGCTTGACGATTGCCGTCGTCGTGGCTTGGCTGTTTCGCTGGGCTTCGCCGCGCCGCGTGGATAAACTGTTCCGCCGCGGCCAACTGCTGTCGGCGTCGCTTTACAGCCTCGGCCACGGCGGCAACGATGCGCAGAAGACGATGGGCATTATCTTCGTCCTGCTCATCGCCGCCAGCAAGAGCGGAGGGTTCGACGCTCCGAACGAGGTTCCCACCGAAGTGGTGTTGGCCTGTCATGTCGCCATGGGCATCGGCACCCTGTTCGGAGGTTGGCGCATCGTCAAGACGATGGGACAGGGGATCATTCGTCTCCGTCCGGTAGATGGTTTCTGTGCCGAGAGCGGCGCGGCGGTGACGCTGGGATTGACCGTATTCGGCGGTGTTCCCGTCAGCACGACGCACACGATCACCGGGGCGATCCTCGGCGTCGGTTCACTGAAACGTCTCAGCGCCGTTCGGTGGGGCGTGGCCGGGCGCGTGGTATGGGCGTGGATTTTAACCATCCCCGGTACGGCCTTGGTATCAACGGCCTGCTGGTGGCTGCTGTCGTGGTTTTAATGGCTGCTTGACGAGAGGCACGGCGTATCCGTAGCCGAAGCCGGGGACGTAATAACTACTAACGCCCAACGGAGTCATCGTCGATCCTCCCAAGCCGGGGATGGCATCGTAGCGTTCGTAGCCGCGCGGCGAGATCGTTTGCCGACTGTACGAGGGTTCGACGAACTGACTTTGGTACAGATTCGGCCCGACCGTCACACTGTTCGTGCCGGGCGTCGAGGAATAAAGAGTGCGATAGCCGGAGCGCGAGACCAAGAAATGCCGCTGCGCGCGATCGAGGTTGTAGCTTGCGGGAGATTGAGCGGAAACCTTTGTCGATCCGATAAGTGTCAAACCGATCGCCGCCAACGTCAAACCGAGCCAACGCATGGGACACCTCGTTGTTGGGAACCAGAGATCCATTCCGAGCGCGATCTTTTGCCAAGTCAATGTAGCAATCGTCGAGACGACAAGCCAGCTGGAAATGCGATCCGCTCAGAGAGTGTCTCATAAGTTCCCCTCTCCCCGTACTCAGGGGGGTGAGGGGCAACGAATCTCGGAGACCTCACCCCAACCCCTCTCCCCTTGAGTACAGAGGGAGAGGGGCTGGCAGGACGGGCCCTCAGTCGAATCGGGATGTAGCGGTCCAGCCTTCCAGATTTCTTGACGACCGACCGTGAGGACTCTTGCCCCTAGCCGGTCTGGTGCGTAGGTCAAACAGAGAACTTTTACGAACAACCTCCCCGGACGGACTCGGGACACCGAGGAGGCATCGCCGTGACAGCCGTGAACCGAGAGTTCTTTCTCAGAGTACGCAAGACGGTCGTACCTCGCCCTATCGTCCACCTTGAAACCGATGTGCTGGGTCACAGCGGTTCGATCCGCGCCTCGGCCGCATCCATTTACGGATCCAATTGGTATCACGATCCGATTCAAGACCTCGTTGAGGTTTGGGACGCGGGACCGGCTCTGTGTTTCAAAGACCTATTGCCTCGCAAGAACAAGTATGCGCGCGAGGGCTTGTATCTGCGACTCGGCCTCGCCTATCGAACCACGGCCAATGCCTACGTCAACATCCGCACGTTTTCCGGGAATAACATCACGCTGCCCAACTCCGTCGAAGGGGCGATGTACGAGGATCCGTATACGCGCTACTTTGTCACCGACGATTGCACGCTGAATATCAACTCGGTCTTCCGCGACGAACGGCTCTGGCTTCAGCGCGTCGATTGGGAGTGGGTCAGTTCCGAGACGATTTACGAAGACGAGTTGCCTTACGTCGCCCCCTACCTTGAGCGAACGCCCGAACAGATCGAGGCGCTGTACGCCGTCGAGGAAGTGACGGACCAAACGGTCAAGGCATTCTTGCACGGAAAGATCGACGCAGACCCCGTCTTTGCCAAACGCTGTCTGCTGCTGCTCGCCGAAGAGAATTGGCTGCGCGAAGATCTCGTCGCCCTCTATGAGACGCTGAATCATGCTTCCGAGTAATCTCACACGAACACCGAACGTCTCCGAACCGCCGCCGCCGGATCCGAAACTCGATCCGTTCCAACAGCGTTCGATCCCGGAGTTCGATCTCTATCTGTTCAACGTGGGCGAACATCGCCGCGTCCATCGTTTGCTCGGCGCGCATCTCGTCGAGGGTGGGGTGCGCTTTGCCGTTTGGGCACCCAACGCGAAGAGTGTGGCGGTCGCCGGTAGTTTCAACGGTTGGAGCCGCGACTCCCACCCCATGCAGCGGCGCGGCAGTACCGGCGTATGGGAGTTGTTCGTTCCCGATCTCGGTCACGGCATCTATTACAAGTTCGCCGTGTGCAAGGCCGAGGGGAATTGGGAGTATCGCGGCGATCCCTTCGCGCGCAGTCTGCAAAACGATTTGCATCGCACGCCGATTTTCGGCGAGACGTATTATGAGTTCGAACATCCGAAAATCACCCTGACCGATAAATTCGCCGGCCCGCTCAACATTTATGAAGTGCATCCGCTGTCGTGGCGCTTCAAAGACGGCCGGCCTCTCAGCTATCTCGAATTGATCGACGAATTGGTCCCCTACGTTAAATACATGGAGTATACGCACGTCGAATTGATGGGGATTCTCGAACATCCCTACGTTCCGTCGTGGGGGTATCAGGTCATCGGCTTCTATGCACCCACGTCGCGCTTGGGGTCGCCCACGGATTTCAAGCGGCTCATCGACGCCTTTCACCGCGAGGGCATCGGCGTTATTCTCGATGTCGTGCTGGTTCACTTCCCCAACGACGCCACCGGGTTGGCCCGCTACGATAACGACGTGAATTTGTTCGAGTGTCCCATCCCGGAACGCCGTCATACTCCGTGGGGCACTTCGTATTTCGATTTCGCGCGCAACGAAGTCAAGAGTTTCCTCATCTCTTCGCTCGTTCATTGGATCGAAGAGTTTTACATCGACGGTTTTCGGCTCGATGCCGCCGGGCAATTTCATTATTACGAATTCGGCTCCGACGAAAAATATGAGGCGTTCCTCCGCAAATACGGCAATTGCCACAATCCGGAGGGTTTTCGGTTTATGCAGTCGATGACCTGGGCGGTGAAGGAAGAACATAAAGAAACGCTGCTTCTGGCCGAGGATTCAACCATCGCCAGCGGCGTGACGCGCCCCGTCGAACACGGCGGTCACGGCTTCGATTTCAAATGGGATCTCGGCTGCACCTCGCACATGATGAAGTTCTTCCGCGCACCTTTCTCCCAACGCGGCGCGGTGTATAACGATCTTACCTATCCCATGCTCTACCATCACACCGAAAACTTTCTCCTGCCCTTGGCCCACGATGAAGTCGTCCACATGAAGCGCAGTATGGTGAATAAAACCGAGGATCTCGGCGAATTCGACAAGTTTGCCAACGTCCGATTGCTCTATCTGTTGCAGTTCGGCTATCCGCAAAAAAAACTGCTATTCATGGGACAAGAATTCGGGCAGAAAAGCGAATGGAACGCCGAGGGGCCTCTGCCTTGGGATTCCACCTGGAATCATTTCCATCGTTCGCTGCAATGGTATGTGAAACGATTGAACGAAATATACAAATATATCCCGGCGATGCACGAAGGCGATAATATATCCAATGGCTTCGAGTGGATCGAATGCCAGAACTATCGGCAATTGATACTCGCCTTCCTCCGTTACGACCGCGACTATCGCGACATGCTCGTGTATCTGTTCAATCTATCGAAAGAACACTTTTCCGAGTTTCGCGTGGGCGTGCCGCGCGCGGGAAAATACCATAAAATTCTCGATACCGACGCGCGCGAGTTCGGCGGCAACGGCCACAATTGGATCGAGGAATATGAAACGACGCCGACGCCGGCCTTTCACCATCCGCATAGTTTCCGGACGAAACTGTTGCCGCTCCACGGCACGATCTTCCGCGTCGTCGCGGGATGAGTCCGTGGGGTGGGTCTCGCGCCGCTCGATCCGCCCTACAGCGTCCCTTTCGTGGAGGGAATGCCGCGGCCGCGCGGATCGAGTTCGACGGCTTGGCGCAAGGCGCGCGCAACGGCCTTGAAAATCCCTTCGACGATGTGATGGGTATTGCTTCCGTGATGGCAAACGACATGGAGCGTCAAGGCCGCGCTTGAGGACACGGCGCGCCAAAACTCCTCGGCTAGCGGCGCGTTGAAGGTACCGAGCGTCTCTTTCGGCACGTCGGCGCGCCAAACGCAGAACGGACGGCCGCTCAAGTCGATTGCCGCCGTCACGAGAGTTTCATCCATCGGCACGGCCGCATCGCCGTAGCGGCGAATGCCGGACTTATCGCCGAGGGCCTGAGCCAAAGCCTTGCCGTAGCAGATGCCCACATCTTCAACCGTGTGGTGCGCGTCCACATGCAGATCGCCGACCGCTTGCACGTTCGAGTCGATCAGGCTGTGCCGGGCCAACAGCGTCAGCATATGATCGAAGAAACCGACGCCGGTGTTGATATTGGCACCGCCGCCTCCATCGAGGTCGAGCGTCAAGTCGATTTTGGTTTCGCCGGTTTCCCGACGAATGTGCGCGGATCGAGTCATGGTTGCGTCTCACAAGATCGCTTTCAGTTCCGCCAAAAGACGGTCGATTTCCTCGTCGGTTCCCACCGAGATGCGCAGACCGTCGCCATATCCTTCGTAGTTCATGTAGCGCACCAAGATCGAGCGCCGTTTCAGCTCCTCATAGAGGGGTTTTAGCGCTCGATCTTCGCGCCGACACCAGACGAAGTTTGCCTGGCTCGGACAGACGTTAAATCCCAGCCCTCCAAGTGTTTTTTCCATGCGCGCCCGCGTGGCTAGAATGCGCGAGCGCGCGGCGCGAATGTAATCCTGGTCCTCTAGGGCTGCCGCCGCCGCCGCGAGACTCAAGATATCGCAATTATAAGAATCCTTTACCTTATATAAGTGATGGACCAGCCCCGGGTCGGCAACGGCGAAGCCAAAGCGGATACCGGCGAGCGCATACGATTTGCTGAACGAGCGCGTCACCACCACATTTTTCGTTCCGCGCCGCACCAAATCCAAGGCGTTGCCCTCGGCGAAATCGGCATACGCCTCATCGACGACAAGAGGAGTATTGCATTCCTGTATTGTGGATAGCGAAACCGTAGTCCCCGAAGGCGAATTGGGATTGGCGAGAAACGTCAGGTGCGCGCCCGTTAGGGCCCAGGTCTTGGGCAGGGTCCAGTCGTCGGCAAACGGGATCGTCTGAAACCGCGCTCCCTGCAAGTTCGCCAACGTCCGATACAACAAATAGCTCGGCGTGGGGGATGCGATGAGTCCGCCCTCCGGCACGAAAGCACGGGTGAGGATCGTCAGGATGTCGTCGGAGCCGTTGCCGATCAGGATTCCCTCGGGATCGAGATTCAGCACGCGCCCCGCCGTCCGTCGAAAGTGCGTGCCCAGCGGATCGGGATATTTGCGCAACCCCTCGCCGGTCAGCGCCGCGCGCACCGCCTCGAAGACGCGCGGCGACGGTGGATAGGGATTCTCATTCGTATTCAACTTGACGACCGCCCCCTCGCGCGGTTGCTCTCCGGGTAGATAACCGGCCATACCGCGAATACAGGGACGAAGCGATTCGATCACAATAGGCCTCTCTCTAGTCCTTCAATCGTATTTCGACGCTGGCGGCGTGGGCGGTTAGACCCTCGCGCTGGGCCAGGCGGATCACATCGTCGGCCATGTCCTTCAGCCCCGCGCGCGTGAACGAGAGTACGCTGCTGCGGCGGAGAAAGTCGTTGGCCGATAAGCCGTTGGCGAAGCGTGCCGTGCCGCCGGTCGGCAGGACGTGCGACGGTCCCGCCGCGTAGTCGCCGACCGCCACCGGAGTGTAATGTCCCAAGAAGATCGCTCCGGCGTTGTCGATGAGTTCGCTCAATTCCTCGGCGTTGTCGGCGGCGATTTGCAGGTGTTCGGGAGCCAGGTCGTTCACGCAACAGACGGCTTCCCTCTCATTGCGAGCCAGCACCAGCGCGCCGAACTGTTCGAGACTCTCGCGGGCCAGTTCGCCACGCGAAAGTTGCGCGAGCTGCGCGTGTAAGGCGGATTCCACGGCATCGAGCAGCGGGGCGTGCCAGGTGACGAGAATGCTTGCGCCAGGCGAATGCTCGGCTTGGGCCAGCATCTCGGCGGCGACGAAATCCGTCGAAGCCGAGGCGTCGGCCAAGACGACCACTTCGCTGGGGCCGGCGATGCAGTCGATGGCAACTTGCCCAAACACATGGCGCTTGGCCAAGGCGACGAACAGATTGCCGGGGCCGACGATCATATCCACCGGAGGCAGTCCGTCGATGCCGTAGGCCAGGGCGGCGACGGCTTGCGCTCCGCCGATGCGATACACTTCACGCACGCCGAGTTCGTGGCAGACGGCCAACAGATCTGTGTTGTACGCGCCGTTCTTCGTGGGCGGCATGACGACGGCCAATTCCTTTACCCCGGCGGCCTGAGCGGGGCATACGGTCATCAGCAAGGTCGAGGGATAAGCTGCCGCACCGCCGGGAACCAACACGCCGACGCGACGCATCGGGCGATATCGCAATCGTAGTTCGTGCCGTCCGGGCATCTTGAGCTTGGCGGTACGGTTTAAGATGCCTAGCTGAAACGCCAAGACATTCTGTCGCACGCGCCGCACCGTCTCCAGTAAGGCCGGATCGGTCAAGGCGTGTGCCGCCGCCATCTCGGATCGAGTAACGCGAAAAGTCTCGGCATCGAGGCGAACGCGGTCGAATTGTTCGGTGTAGTGAAAGACGGCCTCGCGGCCTCGTTGGCGTACATCTTCGCAGATGCGTTCGACCACGCGCCCCGGAGGCAACGCTTCGCCAAACACGCGCTCGGTCAGTTCCCGCCCGCGCGCCGACACTACATTGCCCTGAGCGCTCAGCTGTGCGCGAAGACGAGCCAACTGCTCCACCGCCTCGGTTCGGCCAAGTTCGATGCGACGCAACGTCAACGATGCCATGAAACTCCTCTCGTTCCCCTGCCCGGAGGCACGTTGAAACTATAGGGATAGGCCGAGAGGATTGCAAGAAATCGCCCCATGTCCCTATTCAGTCAGGGCGGGTCGAATCGCGGTTCGCCAGGCGACGCTGTCCCCATACTCGATCTCGTACTTCGTTGGCGGCCCTACTCCGCCGCGATCGTCAATGTCTCGCGAAAATATTCAAGGGCTTGAATGTTCCTGTACCGAACCGAGACGATGAATCGTGTTATGCAGGAAACCTTTCACCGCCGAGCCGTCCGAGGCTTTGAGGTCGTACTTGATCTCCATACACCACGTCGGTTTGAGGTCTTCGATGTCCAGCGTTACCGTCTTGCCGTCCGGCGAGATGGTTGCCGCCTTCACTTTCGACGGTTTCTCGTCGAAGTGCTTGGAACCGTACTGTTGGCTTCGCTTCAGCGACCAAGTTTTGACGGCGTAGTTTGTCGGATCGCCCGCGGTTTTCGGGTCCAGCGCCCCGCTGAAGTGGACGACCATGCCGCGTTTCTTGGCGGCAAGGCCGATGGGCACATAGACCGGCTTGCCCGTATAGCGGACACGGTAGAAGCCGCCGGGCTGGGTCTGATTGCCGGCCCAGGCAAACATGCCGCAACAGTAGAGTTGACCGTTGCCCGGATGGAATCGACCCCGCATCACTCCCGTGGGGAATTGCGGCAGGGGTAGTTCGCACATCCCACCCTGAATCTGTCCCTCGACCTTTTCAGACGGCACTACATACACTTTGCCGTAGCCGTAGGAGAAGTTCAGCAGCGAGCCTTTCAGCGGTCCCCAAGCGTCGCTCGCGACCCACAATAATTCGGACGGCGAACGGTCGAACGAGTTGGTGATCCAGCAGAGCGGCTGCTTCATGGCGGAATCCGAAGGGTCCGTCACATCGTGATAGCCCCAGAAGTTGCCGTGGTAGCCGCCGCGCTCCACCAAGTCGATGCGATTCTTCGGCGTCCAGAACCCTTCTTGATCCGACAGAAAGAACGTGCCGTTCGGGTTCACGCAGACGCCGTTGGGCGCGCGGAATCCCGTCGCCAGGATCTCGGTTTTGCTTCCATCCTTGCTGACCCGCAACAGGGTTCCGTGGTGCGGCACGACGGCCTTCAGAGCGTGGCGGGCAGCCTTGGCGTAGTAGAAATTCCCCTCGGCGTCGGTTTGAAGATCCATCGCGAATTCGTGGAAGTGTTCGGTTACTTGATGGTCGTTATTGAAGCATTCGTAAAAATCGGTTTCGCCGTCGCCGTTGAGATCGTGCAAGATGGCAATCTGATCGCGGCAGCTCACATGGACCTTGTCCCGAACGATCTTCAAGCCGAGCGGCTGAAAGAGGCCGGACGCGATCCGCTGCCAGGTCAACCCCTTGCTCGGCGCGTCGATGCCCTCGACCAGCCATACGTCGCCGTCCCAGGTACAGACGGCGGCGCGGCGACCATCGGCATAGAAATCGAACCCGGTTAGCCGCATCTGACAGTTCCACGGATTATTCGCCGGATGGGTGAGGACATCGACCGCGAAGGGCTTGGAATCGCCGCCGACGATGGCCTGTGTTCTCAGCACCTCCGGCCAGCGGCGCTGCCCTCCCTTTGTGAACGGCTCCAACGACGCGGCCGGTGGCGAGGTTTTCGCAAACGCCCGCAGAACATCCCGGTCGCCGTCGGATAACAAGAGTTTGAGGGCCAGCGGCGTCGCGGCGGCGGGGACGCGCAAGAGTGTATAGCCGTCCTTCTCCTCCAAGGCCGCCCCCTCGCCAACGAGAGCTACCGCCGTTCCCGTGGGGGCGACGCGCACCAAGAGGTCGCGCCGCGATTTGGCGATATTCAATGTGCGCGTGTAGATGACTTTGTCGCCGGGCGCTAGTTCGTAGGCGGGCGTCTCCAGCACGTTCGTCTCGCCCACCGTGTAGGAGAGGATGACCTGGTTGCCGTAGTGATACAGTCCCTTGTACTGCGCCCAAGCGCGCGGCAGAGGCCCGTAGGGCTTGTCGTCGCGGCCGCGCAAACGCGGATCGTCGAATCGCCCCGTTGCCGGATCGGCCCAGCCGGGACCGACCGGATTGGCGAAGTGGACCGATCCCACGACGCGCGGATGAATTTGATGGCGGCCGTTGAAATTGATGCCGTTGTAGTCGATGAACCGTTCGCCGCTCCATGCCGCCGCCATGCGCAACGTGTCGTGGTCGAACAGCATCCAGTGCCGGCCGCGCGACACGCCGCCTGGCCCATTGTCCAGCCGCGCCGCGATTCCCTTGTAGGCGAAGTTGCCCTTGTCGCCGACTTCAAGTGTTGCCATCAAACTTGGCCCGTAGTTCATGCTCACCCACGGCTCGATGTTCGACGGCTTCGGTCCGCGACTCGATCCCTTGGGCAGACCGGCAAGATAAACGTCGTCGATCGGGATATATTGCCCTGGATTATGCGGCTTCAGGTAGGCTTCGCGAATGTAGTGGATCGCGTCGTACTTCTGCTCGGGAACCATCCAGGTCTGAGGGACCATCATGCCGAAACCGTGGGTCAGGGTTTGGTAAATGTGAAACGGGTCGGCACCGTTTTTGAACTTGCCCTCGGCGAAACGCAACGAGGTCGGCATGGAACCGGCTTGCTCCTTGGTGCCGTGGCAGTTGGCGCAGACCCGAACGTAGATCGCCTCGCCCCGCTTATAGCTCCGGGCATCGAGAGAGCGGATGAGACCGGCGTGATCGAGATCGCGCTCGTAGCTCGGCAGCGGCGGCGGAGTAAAAAGCGACGCGGCGGGTCGCAATTGCCGCGCTCGTTCCGGTCCCTTCTCGGCGATCTCCATGAGATAACGGGTCAGATCGAGAAACTCTTGCCGTCCCGAGAGGACGTTGACGAGACCGTCGGGCATCAGCGATCTCGTCTCCATCGCGCGCTCGTCGATGTCCTTTTTCGGAATCGTCATCGTCTTGCCGTCTCCCGTGCCTTCGCGCAGAACGAGCGCATCGGCGCGCTCCTCGGCCAAGAGACCGGTTACCGTTTTACCGGCGTTGGTGGTGATGACGACGGTTTCAAAGCCTTTCTTGACGACCTTGGAAGGGAACAGAATCGATTCGGTGAGATAAACGTCCGTGGCTTCCTTGCCGAGTTTGGCCAAGTCCGGCCCCAGGCGCGGCCCGTCTTCCCCCGCGGTGTGGCAGCGAGTACAGAGAAGTTCGAGGCGGTGGAATACCATCGCGCCGCGGCCGGTGTCGCCGAGTTGGCGTGCGGCCTTGGCCAGAGCCGTGACATCTTCCTGAACGAGTTGCTGTTGCAGGGTCGGGCTTGTCTCGGCACGGCGGCTGGGGCGCGGCGTGTCCCAGATGTCTTGGAGCAGCGCGTAGATTTCCGGTTCCGCTTCTTTCAGTTCGGCCCGATTGAACGGGAAGAAATCGTTGCAGCCGAAATAGGACTCGGTCATCTCGGCGAAGAACTCCATGGGGTTGGTCAGCGCGTAATGCCGTACTCGTTTGCCGTTGAAGAGCAATGTCTTCTCGCCGTGGCCGCTCTTTTTATACTTCTCGTAGGCTTCTTGGATCCGCGGTTCGTTGAAACCCAAGACCCGATCGTGATAGGCATGAGCCAGTTCGTGGAGGATGACCCACGGTTGTTCGACGATGTTTCGCCGTGTCGCCAAGTCGGCGGCGCGGGGGAGATGGACGCACTTCGTCAGTTCGGTCGAGAAGCCGTTGGCCTTGAGCCAACCCGCGCCGGGATGGTACTGCATCGGCCCCAGCGTGCCGTGCGTCAAATCCAAGACAATCGTGACCGCTTGCAACTTCTCCAGGCGATCCTTGGGCATCACCACTTTGATGTCGGCCAGCTTGTTTTCGAGAAAGCGGAGGGCGCGCGTTGCGAGCGCTTCGTTGGGCGACTCGAGCAAGCGGTTGTCGATACGCACCGTCCATCCTTCGATCTTGCGTTCGGTATGCGCGGATGGCTTGTCCGGTTCGTCGGCTTTCTTCGGCGGCGGTGAGGCGAGCAATTTCTTCATCCCCTGGCCCAGCGCGTCGCCAACGAGGAAATAGGTTTCCGCGTTGCCGAACTCATGGTGGCCGTGGCCCGGATTGGGAGAATCTTCGGGCTTGCGGACGAAGTCGTGCGTCGGGACGAAGACGACCGTGCCCTTGAATTCGGGTCGTGCCGCCGCCGCTTCCTGTGCTTTCCGTAGCGTCGCCCACGCACCCGGAGCCTTCACCCAGGGACCGGTTAGTTCGCCGACGACAAACGGGAGATTCGGAGTCTTCAAATCCCTGCGAACGTCCTTTATGAGATTCACCAGGTTATTCTCGTACTCCGGCACGGCGTTCTTCGGATCGACTCCGTCATTCCAGCCCTGATACCAGACGAAGCCCGCCAACTCGTAACCGCGTCCGTCGTACTTCGGGAAGTCCTTTTTCAGATTCGCGAGAGCCCGACGAACTTCCTCGATCATCTTCTTGTAGTAGGGACCGACCTCGCCTCCCGAACTCGGCGGCCGAAAGTCCTTGTACAGACTCTTGCCACCCCACGCGGTCTTGATGAGCAGCACTTGACCGCCGCAATGGTCGCCCACGACGTGGCCGAATTGCAGTTCCGGCCCGAAGTGGTGCTTGTCGCCGTAAGGAGTGAAGCCCAGCGTGAGCGGGCCGGCTTTCACGGGACTCCTCTCGGGTTGGTAACGGACCCACACGCTGTCGCGCACGGTCCACTCGCCCTTGTCGTTCTTGAGATGCTTGACGAGGCGTGCCTTGGCCGGGTCTTTCAGGAGATCATTCAGCGTCCCCTTGCCGCCGTTGTAGTTCTTGCCATCCAGGTCGGCGACGGCCTGGCCTTCCATGTTCGATTGACCGGCAAGGATGAAGACCTTCAGCTTCGGCGCGTCGTCGGCGGCTAGGCGGGGGATTGGAATGAAAAAAAAGAGAGAAAGGAGTAGTGCAATTCGTTGGCAATTCATTTCCTGAGCCTCGGTTGTGGTCGATTGTCGATGAGTTGAAGATGCTACAGTCTTCTATCGTTTTTTGGATGGAACAGTCGTTCGGCCCTAAAGCAATTGTAGGTGCCGATGGAGAGAATTTCACGCTCCGATCCGCGCGGCCTCGACGGGATGCGGAACCCGCATTACGGTTTGACGCTCAGGGTCAGCGGTCGCGCCGCTTGGGAGACGAGAGTATTGGGCTTCGCTTTGGCGGCGGCATCCTTGTTATAAGGAACCTGCGTCTGGCCGGTGACGGTCAGCGTGTACTCACCGGCGGGAGTGCCGGGTTGCACTTGCAGCGTCAGATTCACTTCCTTCTTGTCGGCGGAGATTTCCACGTTGCCGGCGCGGATCGAGCTGGGGAACGCCAACGGCGACACGATCATCGAATTCTTGAGATCGGGCCAATGGCGTTCGATGTGCAGCTTGACCTCGACTTTGCCGCCCGCCTTGACTTCCAGGCGTTCCGGCTCGAAATGAAGGGCGAAAGGCGAGGTTTCGCGCACGGCCACGACCAATTCGCGGGTCGGACGGCTCGAAGTCAGATTGGCTTGATTCCAGACGCGAGTGTACGGACGAACCTCGCGGCGCAAGGTCGATTCACCCACTTTGGCGGTGGCTATCAGCGCGACGACCCCAACCGCGTCCGGCGCGTCGGAGTCGGCCCAGAACACGAAGACGCCGCGATTGTCGCGGATCGTTGTCGGCAGCGCGTGCAGGCCGCGGGGCAGGCCCTCGGCGGTTATCGTCACGGGGGCATTAAACCCTTCTTGACGATGCAGAATCACATCCAGATAAGTCGATCCTCCTCGGCGAACGGTCGTCCCGCTCGGTCCCGGATTCTGCGAATGAATGACGGCGGCGTAAAAGTTAGGCTTGGCTTTGTGGACGGTCAGGACGTACTGAAAGCGCGCGCCGCCGCGGCGATAGCGATCTTGCACCAAGGCGCGATAGCGGCGTTTGGCCGTCAGATTGACCGTGCCGGACGGATCGCGGAGATGGCCGTCGAAGGCGTTGATGCGATGACCGAAATCGTCCAGTTCCGTCAGGCGTTGCCCCTTGTCGTCGGTGACAACGAGATAGGGATCGGCGCGCCCGGCGATGCGCTCGCAGTAAACCTCGAAAGCATGAGGACCGTTCTCCGCCGCCTCGAACTCGTACCAGTCGGCGTCGCGCGGACGGTCGAATCGGCCGCTTACCACGGCGGGCAACGCGATCCGTTGCGCTTTCGCGGCCTCGTCGTTCGGCTCGATCTCCACGGTCACCGGCGTATCCACGACGAGCAACGGAATCGGATCGCCCTCTTTTCCTCGCGCCTGAAATTGATAGCCCGTAAGGGTACACGTCGCCGCCGTCGGTAAGACGCTATGCCCAGTCGGATGTTCCGCAAAGCGATAGCGTCCCAACGCCAAAAGATCGCCCGGAGCCGTCGCGGTCTCTTGGTACTCATCCAAGGGTCGATCGTCGATGCGCTTGTCCGACGGTTTCGCCCCAGGTCCGAGGTTACGGCCAACGACGGTCAGGGTCGCCGGAAGGCCCGCTTGCACGGCGCGGGGAAAGACATTCTCGATGCGCGGACGATCCGTGACGACGAGACGATACGGCTCGCCGCCCCGAAACGACAAATCGTGAACCGCGAGAATGTATTCGCCGTCGCTGGGAGCGAGAAAGTCGAGGAGAGGATCGCGGCCATTGTAATCGCCGTTCGATGCGAGTTGCCTGCCGTCGGCCGCGCTGAGCGTCAAGGTCGCATCCATCTGCGAATCGAGCTTGCCCGCCTGGCATTCGACGACGATGCGCTGCCCCTTCTTGGCGGCAAAGCGGTACATATCCTCCCGATTGCCGTCGGACATGCCGTTGACTGCGGAGTTGATGGCGATGCGCTGGGCCGTCGCCGTCTCGTCGTTCGGCTCCTTCTCCGCCACGTCCGTCAAACCGCGCGACACGGCGAACAGACGCGGATTGCTGACGCCGAACCGTCCGAGCAATCGCACGTCGTATGTCCCCTCCGGCACCTCGGCGGCGATGGTGGCGCGAAAGCGGCGGTCCTTCACATGCTCGACCTTGAACCCCGGACGGTCGAAAAGAAGTGTTTGAACATCATCAATGTCCGCACCGGCGATTTCAATCTCGATCGTGGAACCGGCAGCCGCGCCGAGCGGCGTCAAGCGGTCGAAGCGCGGCGACGGTAAATCGGCCCGCAGGGTACAGACGATAACCGAAGCCGCAACTACGGCAAAAAGAGATTGTCGGGAGATCGACATACATGATCCCATCATTCATTCGCAAACGACGTACAAGCCCGGAGCGCCAGCGACGGGCCGAAAGCCCGTCGCTGGCGCTCCGGGCTACTTCGCTCCGTCAACCGACCAACTCCGCGATCGGTTCGCCCTCGTTCAGAATGGGCAGGGGCCGTTGCGCCTGATCGAAAAACGCATGGCGATAGTCGATGCCCAAAACGTGGTACATAGTGGACAGCACGCATCCGGGCGTGGCGGCTTTGCTGGTGGGTTGTTCGCCATTGGCGTTGGTCGTGCCGATGGCTTGGCCCATCTTCAAACCGCCGCCGGCGTAAAGGATCGACATCGCCCCCGGCCAGTGATCGCGGCCGGCCTGCGGATTGATCCGCGGCGTGCGGCCAAACTCGCCCATCGCCATCACCAACACTTCGTTTTGCAAGCCGCGCTCGGACAAGTCCGAGACCAGCGCGGCGACGGCGCGGTCGTACTTAGGCAGCAGCTTGTCTTTCAACTCGCGGAAATTGTTGGCGTGCGTGTCCCAGCCGCCCCCGGCCTGAATGGTCACGAACGTCACGCCGGCCTCGACCAACCGCCGGGCCAGCAGACAACATTGGCCCAGATCGTTGCGGCCATACGTC
>JAKBCS010000220.1 GCA_021807595.1 Planctomycetota bacterium
ACAGAGCGGGCACGGCCTCCTTGGCCGCTGGACCGAGGCGGCCCAACGCTTTGGCCGCGAGCGCGCGGTTCCACCAATCCGAGTCTTGCAGAGCCTGCGTCCACTGCTTGGCGGTTTTGCCCTTGTAGACGGCTTCCTTCGGTTTGTCGTCGGCAGATCGGCAGAGCGCGGGCGTTAGCCAACCGACGCCGCCGAGTAGGACGAGGACCACGAACACGCGCATAGCGAGCGACTTGGGCACGATAATCTCCAGGGGAACAAGGGTAAACGGAAGCGAACACGGATTCGAGGTTGAGTCTAACGGCGCTGGGAGGCAACCGCCAGGGAAAAACTTATTTTTCTTCTCTCAGGGTGTGCGTCTCGTATTTGGGTGGAAACTTCTCGTTCCCACGCTCCGGCGTGGGAACGGGCGTGTGGACGCTCTGCGTCCCGGCAGACGCGCCGCAGAGCGGCGGGACGTGCGTTCCCACGCCGGAGCGTGGGAACGAGAAAAAACACTCTGCCTCGCGGCTAACCACCCCTACGATAGCGTGAACGACGGCAGCTTGACGATTTCGCCGCCTTTCAGCGCCGACTGATGGGCGCAGATGCCCACGCAGGTCCAGTTGGCCGACTGTACGGCGTTGGGGTATGGATCGCGGTTTTGCGCCAACGCCGAAAGGAACTCGTGAACGAGATGCGGGTGCGAACCGCCGTGGCCTCCACCCTGGATGAATGACAAATGCGCGTGCTCTCCGGCGTCGTAAACGCCTCGCGTCGTGAAACGTTGAATCTCCGGCGGCAACAGATGCGCGTAATCCGGTACCTTGACGCGCTGCGGAATCTCCGGCTCCGGCTTCTTAGCGGTGTGAACGACTGGCTCCTCGCCCTCGATCAGCTGCCACTCGAACGATTTTTTGGTGCCGAACACGTCGAAACTTTCGCGGTACTGCCGCGCCGTATCGAACAACGAGCGATAAATGCGAGCTGTTATATCCGAATTGCGAAACTTGACGTGCGCCGTTTCGACGGCGAACGGCGAATTGTACTTGGCGATCAGTTCTTGCCGAATGGTGCCGGAGCCGAAGCAGGAGACGTACTCGGCCTCGGCTTTGGTCAACGCCAAACAAGGACCAACGCAATGAGTCGCGTAGTGCATCGGCGGCAGGCCCGGCCAATAGTTCGGCCAACCGTCCATGTCCTGCTGATGGCTCGCTTGCAAGAATTGCACCTTACCCAGCTCGCCTTTGTCGTACATCTCCTTGACGAACAGAAACTCGCGGGCATAAACGACCGTTTCGGCCATCATGTACTTCAAGCCGGTTTTCTTCACCAACTCGACGATCTGCTGGCATTCCTCGATGGTGGTGGCCATCGGCACGGTGGACATGACGTGCTTGCCGGCCTTGAGGGCGGCAATCGTCTGAGGGGCATGATCGGGGATCGGCGAGTTGATGTGAACAAAATCCACTTTCGGATCGGCGAGGACATCTTCGTAGCCACGGTAGCGCGTGGCGATGCCGAAAGCGTCGCCGACCTGATTCAACTTGCTTTCGGTACGCTGGCAAATGGCGTACATATTGGCCAGCGGATGCTTTTGGTAGATGGGGATGAACTCGGCTCCGAAGCCGAGACCGATGATCGCCACGTTGAATTTTTTGTTGTCGGCCATACCTGTTGCCTCATTGAGAGTGCGAAAAGTGAAACACCGAACGCTTGCCGGTATTTACTTTCACACTGAATGAAAGTAAAGATAGTTGTGGGGAAACGCAAGGGTAAAATAATTTTTTTCGCTGCGCTGACAAGGTGGATGACAAATCGATGCGGTGCGTCGAACCGGATTGTCCTGCCCCTTGTCCGAAATGAGTAGGGTAACCGGACGAGGCGGATTGCCATGGTTTTAGAAGAACATTCGTTTCGACACCTTCTACCGACGTTTCTCATTCCTACCGGCACGCAGGTCGTGTTGACTGAAGATAAAGTTCTTCCCAACGGAACGATGCGGCAGAGGGGAAGCGTGGCGGTTGTGCAGGAGAGTCCCTCAGATAACAAGTACGCCTACACAATCCGCTTTGCCGATGGGCAGATGGCAAAGGCGTATTTTGGCGAGTTGTCGATCCGGCGCAAGGAGGTCGAGGATTTTTTGGCCCTGACTGGTGAAGATTTGCGTCCGTTTATCATCTATCGATGTCGGGTCGGCTCTCACGCTTTTGGCCTGGCCGGAGAGGATTCGGACGAAGACATTCGCGGCATCTATCTCCCACCGGCTCGACTGCATTGGTCGTTATTCAAGCTGCCCGATCAATTGGAGTTTGCCGATGCCCGGACAGACGAAGTTTACTGGGAGATGGAGAAATTCTTAAGGTTGGCCTTAAAGGCCAACCCCAACCTCTTGGAGACTTTGTGGACTCCGTTCGTCTTACATGCCGACGAACGCGCCTTGGAACTGCGTGCCATGCGCGAGGCATTCTTGTCGCGCCACGTGTACAAGACCTACTCCGGCTACGTTCTGAGTCAATTTCGCAAGATGGCCAACGCCTACGCCAAAACGGGGAGCTACAAGGCCAAACACGCAATGCACCTGATCCGTTTGCTGTATTCGGGAATCGAGGCACTCCGCGAAGGCCAAATCCGCATCGATGTGGCCGACAGACGCGACGAACTACTGGCAATCAAGTCGGGGGCATGGACGTTCGAGCAGGCCAAGGCGAAAGCGCTGGAATTGGATCAACAGATGCGGGAAGCCTATCGGGAGACGAAACTCCCGGAACAACCCGATTATCGACGCGTCGATGATTTTTTGATCCGAGCACGAAGGAGAATGGTTGATGCTTGACAACGAGCAACTCCGCAAAGCCGTCGAGGAACAATCTTATGAACCCCTGTTCGTGACGATTAGCGGAGCGCATCTCTACGGTTTCCCCTCGGCCGACAGCGACGTGGATCTGCGCGGCAGCCACTTGCTGATGCTGCGCGATGTGATCGGTTTGGAGTTGCCCGAGCAGACCGTGGAACGCAAACTAGACAGATTCGGCGTCGAGATCGAGTTGGTCAGTCACGATCTGGGTAAATACCTACGCCTTTTAGTGAAGAACAATGGCTACGTACTGGAACAAATCT
This sequence comes from Planctomycetota bacterium, assembly GCA_021807595.1. Taxonomy (GTDB): domain Bacteria; phylum Planctomycetota; class Planctomycetia; order Gemmatales; family Gemmataceae; genus JAJPHU01. Next base: position 3,100 of record JAKBCS010000220.1, read on the forward strand.
TTTCGCCCTTGGTCGTGATTGGGAAAGATTTTCTCGATGAATTGCGGCCGTTGGCACAAGGTTGCATCACGCGGCATCACTATCACCATTACAAGGGCTTTCTGCACACGCAGCGTAAACTCCTGGACAAACAGCAACCCCGCATCCTCAAAACATTGCTATACGCTTATCGTGTGGTGCTAACGGGGGTGCATTTGCTTCGAACCGGCGAGGTGGAGCCTTATCTACCTCGATTAGCCGAAGAATATCGACAGTCCTTTCTCGGTGAGTTGATCGCACGGAAAAAGCAAGAAAAAGGACCGGCTGAGGATCTGGATTGGACCTTCCACGACACACGATTGACCGAGTTGGAATCGCTGCTCGATCGGTCTTTTCAAGAATCGACTTTGCCCGAAGAGCGCGACCGAGAAGCCGTCCATCGATTCTTAGTGGAATATCGACTACAGCGGAGTAAGGGGATTTAAGGAACAGAAAAGATGAATCGAAGCCGAGCTAAACCGCGCGGTTCAATCTTACGACATCTCAGCGAGCGCGAAGTGTTGACGGTGCTGCAAGGACACGGGCCGATGTCGCGAGCCGAGATCGCACGGCACACCGGTATCAGTGGACCGACCGTGACGCGCACCGTGTCCGCTCTACTGGAGGCGGGATTATTAGAAGAAGGCGACATGCGCCAACCAGCGCTAGGTCGTCCGGGTCGCGTGCTGCGCTTGGCCACAAGAACCGTCTCGGTTCTCGGCGCGGTGGTCGGAGCGAAACAGTGCGAGTTGGTGTCGGCGGGACTCGATGGCGCGATCCACGTCGAGGGCCTTCGGACCTTTGCCACGCCGGTACGCTACCGAGATCTCGTCAACGCTTTCACGCAGCACGCGCGGCAGATGATGGCGGAGCGTTCGGGACAGGTTCAGGGACTCGGCATCAGTATGCCGGGCTTGCTGCACCGGCGCGAGCGGCGCACCGTCTTTTCGCCGAATTTGCATCAGACCGACGGCCAACGCTTGGGCGAAGATTTAAGGGAACGGCTCGGAGTGGAGACGGCGATCGTGCAGGAATCGCACGCTCTCTGTTTAGCGGAGATGACCTACGGGGCGGCACGCGATGTAGCCGACTTCGCCATGCTCGACATCAGCGAAGGCATGGGCGTCGGCGTCGTCCACGGCGGACACATTCTCGAAGGACATAGCGGATTGGGCGGCGAACTGGGCCACGTCACCGTGGACATTCACGGAAAACCGTGCGGCTGCGGCAATCGCGGGTGCTTGGAAACGGTGGCCACCGACACGGCCCTGGCCGGGGCGATCTCCGCTCGCCTGGGTCGCAAATACACGATTGAAGAGATTGTGGCGCTGCTCCAGCGCGACGAAATCGCTTGCGAAGACGAATTGACGGAAGTGCTGGAATATCTCGCCGTCGCTTTGGCCGCCGTCATCAACCTGTTCAATCCCAACAAGCTGTTCATTCACGGACGACTGCTCGACGCGCGCCGCGATCTGTTCGAGCGCCTCTTGGAGCGTACGCAGCGTCGCGCTCTGGCCCCGGCAATGGCCGACTGTAACCTGGTGCGCGCTCAGGGGAACAAGCGCCTCGGGGCCATTGCCGGGATCATCCATCGTCTCACCACCGGACGCGAGGAACCGTTGGAACGTTCGGCCCCGTCATAGAGGCGGCCATTCGTTGTCGAGGCCTTCCTCTTCGATCTCGCGGATCAGATCCACGCTGACGCCGAACTGGCCGGCGACAACCTGGCGCGAGCGCGCCACGCCGACGCGCTTATCCTGCGTGTGAACCAAAGCCAAGAAGATTTCTTTACGCCGCGTCTCCGGCAACGCCTCTTCCACTTGCTGCTGCATCGTTCGTACCTCTCTCTGGAACCCCATCGACCGGACCACCCGTCCAACTTCGATTCCATGCAAGTGTACCACAGCCTCGGCGGTTGGCTGGGAAAAAATGCCTTTTTCGACACATTTTCGCCCGCCTCCGCTCCGGTGCCAACGGAAGCCGAACCGTGCGAGCAGCCGCCTCGCGCTACTTCCCTTGCAACCCCCGCTACCGATGAGTAAAACAAGGATATGTCCTAACCGGCCCGTGGCAGCTTCTGAGCTGCTTGCGAACCTCCCCTGGCACGATAACGGGGCTTCCGAATGAACCGGCCAAGCAGGCGAGCCGCGTTCGTCTTCTCACGGCGAGGAGTGTTGGGGCAGATGTCGCTTGCTTTTGCACCAAGGGAGAGGCTATGGCCAAAGAAGAAGCGATTCAGGTTCAGGGCAAGGTGATTGCCGCCCTTGCCAACACGCAATTTCGCGTTCGCTTGGAAAACGGACACGAAGTCGTGGCGCACATTGCCGGCAAGATTCGCAAGAACTTCATCCGCATCCTGCCCGGCGACACCGTCACCGTCGCCATTTCCCCTTACGACTATAATAAAGGTCGTATCACTTATCGAGGTCCGTTGCGTCCGCGCACCGCCGACTCCACCACTCCCGATTGATCGCGTCGATTCGCCGGCGGCGGGGCACTCGGGCCCCGCTGGACGAAATAGCACCCCTCCCGTTCCAACATTTTTTAATGAAAGAGCTTGCGAAGAGGCATCGCGGACGATTAAGATGCCGAGCAGACACCATTCGCCGTCACAGACCTTATCTCCCCATATGTTGGGAGGCTTCGAGGCCATGCCAGACAAGATGAACTGTCCCGGCTGCCAGGCACCCTTGCGCCTACGCGCCGATCTCGCCGGCAAGAGGATCAAATGCCCTCGTTGCGCTCATGTGATCCTTGTGCCGGCGGAAGAAGTCGCCGCGCTTGAGGAAGTGCCGGACGAGGCCATCACTACCGAGCCGTTGAAGTCGAAAAAGGGACGGAAAGCCATTTCTCGGCGGGAAAACGATCCGGATGAGGAAATCGCCGCCAACCACTCCAAATACAAGCCGTGTCCGCGCTGCGGCGAGGAAGGGGCTAAGCGCGTCAAATGGACGCCGTGGGGCAGCTTTTATGGGCCGGCGCTATTGACCCACGTTCGCTGTCCCGGCTGCGGCTACGCCTACAACGGCAAGACGGGCGGTTCCAATCTGATCTTCGCCATCATCTTTGTAACCATACCCATGCTCGTTATCCTCGGCATCCTGGGCGCACTTGCGTGGTTTGTCCATCATCAGGGATATTTTTAAGAACTTTCGTTCGCCGCGACGCGCGATGTTGCCGCGCTCCGCTGCGCGTCGCGGCTAACCAATTTTTACGGGCGCAACAACTCCTGCAGCTTGCCCGCGACTTCGGCGAGAGGCAATCGATCCTGTTTGAG
>JAKBCS010000003.1 GCA_021807595.1 Planctomycetota bacterium
CCTGTTCGCGGCGGCGCTGGGCGCGGGCAAGACGCCGACGATATTCGGCGACGGTTTGCAATCGCGCGATTTTACCTTTGTCACCGACGTAGCCGAGGCGCTGATCCGCGCCGCCGATGCGCCGGGCATCTCCGGCCGGGTTTACAACATCGGCACCGGCCGCGGCACGAACTTGCTCGAACTGATTGCGGCGCTCAATCGCCAACTGGGCACCGCGATCGCGCCCGTTCATGCACCCGCGCGGGCCGGCGACGTGCGCCATTCGCGCGCCGATATCTCCCGCGCCCGCCGCGAACTGGGTTACGATCCGAAAGTGGCCTTCGAGGAAGGACTCGCGCAGACGCTCGCCTGGTCTCGCGGGTAGAATGCCTCCTCTATCCGGTAGTTTGTGCGTGTACGTCGCCCGCACTTGAGGTGGCAGGCTCGATTGTTCTTCTCCGCCATGCCTCGGATGGATACTATAGAAGATAGCAGTGTCTCGTTCGCCTCTCTCTTTAGGGACTGCCGTACTCGATGTCGTCGGAACGTCTCAGTGCTGGAACTCGCCTTGGCAAATACAAGGTGTTGGCCCATGTCGCCACCGGGGGCATGGGAACAGTCTACAAGGCAACCGATACGGAGTTGGGAAGGCTCGTCGCCCTCAAAGTGTTGGACGCTTCGTTGGCGGACAAGCCTAACACGCTAGAACGCTTCCGCCGCGAGGCCCGGCACGCCGCGCGGCTGAGTCATAAGAACATCGTCACGCTGTACGAATACGGTCACGTCAACGGACGGCATTTCTTGGCGTTGGAATTTGTCGATGGCATCGATTTGTACGATTACATCGAGCGCAAAGGGCGGCTCGAACCGGAAGAGTCGCGCCGCATCCTCATTCAGGCGGTCAAGGCGCTGGATCACGCCTATCAACAGGGCATCACGCACCGCGACATCAAACCGTCGAACTTCTTGCTGACGCGCGATCGGGATCGCATGCGCGTGAAACTGACGGACATGGGCCTGGCGCGGAAGACCGGCGAGGAAGAGTTTCGCGTCACCCGCGCCGGTAGCACGGTCGGTACCGTCGATTATCTTGCGCCGGAGCAGGCGCGCGACAGTGCCTCCGCCGATATTCGCAGCGATATTTACTCTCTGGGATGTACGTTTTACCATATGCTGGCCGGTCATCCCCCCTTCCCGGACGGAGGGTTGGGCGAACGCATCTTGAAACACTTGCAGGAAGATCCGCCCGATATTCGCCAGTTTAACGCGCGTGCCACCGAGGAATTGTGGGAACTGTTGCGGAAGATGTTGGCCAAACGGCCGGAGGACCGCTTTCAGACGCCGTCGGAGTTGTTGTCGGCATTGAAGGCGCTGCCAGCTCAGACGATGGAGGACGGTCCCATTCACTTGCCGCGCGCGCCGTTCGCTCGCGCTCGGTCGACTTCGCCCAGCGATTCGTCCACCGCGATGTTTCCCGAAGCGCGACAGGACAAGCCGCCCACGCCCGTGCCTCGCCCCCGTTCCCGCGTTGCCGAAGACGATCCCTCCCTTCTGAAACTGTCCGCCGGGAGCTTGCAAACGGCGGCGCGACAGTACGAGCGCGCCGAAGAGGCGCGCGGCAACGGCAATCTCGAATACGCCATCGAACTCTTGCTGAAATGCACAAAGTTCGATCCGGTTAGTGTCGTTTATCGCCAAGCGCTGCGCGAAGTCAGTCGGTCGGCGGCCCAGCGGCGAGGACTGAGCCGTTGGATCGCGGCGTCGTTGAGCGCTTTGACCTCGCGGGCGCGCGTCCAATCCGCCAAGCGCTCCGGCCAATTTCTTAAGGTGTTGGAAGACGGCGAGGAAGTCCTGGTTCGCAACCCCAACGACTTGAAAACGCAGACGATCATGGCCGAGTCCGCCGTCGAACTGGGACTGCTGCGTTTGGCCTCGTGGATGTTGGAAGAGGTTCGCCGCAACGATCCGAGCCACATCCCAGCCTATCGTGCCTTGGCCAATCTCTACGAAAAACAACGCCAATTCGGCGACGCCATCGCCGTTTGGGAAGAGGTGCGCAAGTTGCTCCCCCACGACGGCGAAGCGGCTCGAAAGATCAACGATCTCGCCGCCGCCGACACCATCGCGCGCGGCAACTATCGCCGTTGACGACGAACTCTTACTCGTCGCGTTCTATTTCTACATCTCGGATCGTGTAAAGAAAATTCTCTGGATCGGTAGCGTTGAGGCGCAGCTTACCGTGAGCCTTTACCCGTTCGCGCGTGTAGGGATGGGTCTTACCTTCCGGCAGCTCCACCAGCAGAATCGCCGTCGCCTCGGGCTGCTCGCAATACCAGCAGCCAATCGGATACTCGACGAACAAGAAGGCATTGAAGTCGGCGTCGTCGCCCAACGGTTGCAGATAGCCGCTCAGCGCCACCGTCTTGCCGTCGAGATCCTTCAAGTACTGGGGAAATGTTGGTCGATAGCGGCGATCCACCGTCGTTTCCGAGACGACGGACCACGGCAACACGTTGACACCCTTGGGGTCGATGGGCGGCAGCGGCGCGCGATCGAGCTTGCGAGCCAGCGGGCGCGTCGAACGCGGTTGGAACAATCCGGCGTGCCCCTCGTGCTCGGTTTTGGCGTCGCCGTCCTGTTTGGCGCGATCGGCGGCGATCCGCAGGGCGCGGCGATGCTCGTTCAATTTGGTCGAGCGCATGCCGAATTCGGTGACGCAGCCTTCGAGAATCGCTGCGGCAAGGGCCGTGTCGCCGTTCGCTCCCGCCAATTCCCCCAACTGCCAGAGCAATCGACCGTCGCTCGGCAACCACAATGCCAATTGTTGCAATTGCGCAACGGCATCCGCGGGCAGGGCTTTCCGCTCCACCTCGGTGAGTTTGCCCGGCGTTTGCCAGCGGAGGCCGTACAGATCGTCGAGATCCCCGGCCTCCGCAGCTCGCCGAGCGCGAAGACGAACGAGTTTGAGATGAAGCTGCTCCAAAGGTCGCCGTTTGGCGGGAGCGTATTGCACGGCTTGCTCCAGACACGCCGTCGCCTGCGCCCAATCGCCCTGCATTTGCCAAGCCGTCCCCAGATTGGCGGCGAGCGCGAAGTCCCTCGGATGTTCCCGCTGGGCCGTGCGCAAAATCTCGATGGCGCGCGCGTTGTCGCCGAGTCGGACGAACAACGCGCCGAGATCGGCGGCTTCCTCGGCCGTCAACTTGCGCTGCCGCGCCAATTTCGTCAGCTTCTCCGCTTCGGTTCGATAGTGCTTGCGCGTCGGCGATTCCGACTTCCCGGCAGGTGGCGTCGCGGCGAGGGCGCGTAACGTCCGTTGATCGAGCAAAAAACCGCGCCACTGCGACGGTAATCCCGAGTATACCTCTCCGGAATAGTACAAACCGGCGCGCAACAGCGTGGCCTGGCTGAGAAGGAGAGCGGCGAGTACGAACGCGAAAAGTGTGCGACGCATAGCGGCCCTTTCCTGAATCGAGGACTCCGATTTAGTTTACCGCGCCGGAATGAGGACGGCCAAGGTCAAGCGCATTTGCTATAACCCCCGTAATGAGCGGGGGCCGCAAACCCTCCGCCATGCGTCTCGGTCGGAGAGTTTACACCCACCCGCTCTCAGGAAATTAGAGTCGAGTACAACATGCGCCGATTGACGATTCTTTTCGCCGTGATTTTTCTCGTCTCCCCGCTCGTCGCCGGTGAGAATTGGCCGCAGTTTCGTGGGCCTGGCGGCAACAGTCGCGCCGACGACGCCAAATTGCCCACGACATGGAGCGAGACCAAGAACGTCGTTTGGAAGACGCCCATCCACGGCAAGGGCTGGTCGTCGCCGGTCGTCTGGGGCGAACGGGTCTGGCTGACAACGGCACCGGAAGACGGCAAGAGATTGTTCGCCGTTTGCATCGATCGCAACAATGGCGAGGTGTTGCACAACCTCAAAGTCTTCGACGTGGAGCAACCGAGCGCTCTGTGGGCCAAGTACAATAGTTTCGCCTCGCCCACCCCGGCTATCGAAGCAGGTCGAGTCTACGTCCACTTCGGAACCTACGGCACGGCTTGCCTCAACTCCCAGAGCGGCGAAATCCTCTGGCAGCGGCGCGATCTGCACTGCGATCATTATCGCGGTCCAGCTTCTTCTCCGATCCTTTATGGGGATTTATTGTACCTCACCTTCGATGGGTTCGACCGGCAATACGTCGTCGCGCTCGATAAGAAAAACGGAGAGACGGTGTGGAAGAAAGACCGAGACATCCAATACAAGTCGACCAACGGGGATATGAAAAAAGCCTACGGTACGCCGGCGATCCGCACCATCGACGGCAAGCCGCAGCTCATCAGTTCGGCGGCGACGGCCACCATCGCCTACGATCCGAAGACCGGCGAGGAGTTGTGGAAAGTCTACCACGGCGGCATGAATGTGCCGGCCCCGCCTCTGCACGGTCTGGGCAGGATATTCCTCTGCACCGGCGACGGGGGGTTGGGGCTGTTGGCCGTGCGCGAGGGCGGGCGCGGCGACGTGACCGCGACGCATCTCGATTGGAAGGCGAAGAACAGGGCGGTCGTCCCATCGCGGTCGTCGCCGATTTTGGTGGACGATCTGCTCTACATGGTCAACAACGATGGGACTGTATCTTGCTTGCAGGCCAAGACGGGTGAGTCGGTGTGGCAAGAACGTCTCGGCGGCAAATTCTGGGCATCGCCGCTCTATGCCGACGATCGGCTCTACCTCTTCGATGAAGATGGCCGAGGTCATGTCCTGTCCGCCGGCCGCACCTATAAGAAATGGGCGACGAATAAACTCGACGACGGCTGCCGCGCCTCGCCAGCCGTTTCCGGCAACGCGCTCTTCGTCCGCACCTTCACTCATCTGTATCGGCTTGAGAACAAGAAGTGAAGCGAACGAGAAACCGTCACCTCAGTCGTTGCGGCGTTTTCGCCGCGGCCGTCTTCGGGGGCGAGATCATTCCTGCACGCCGCCGGATTTACCTCTTCGGCAGGTAGCGTTTTCACGCCGGTGACATCCCCGAGGTAGACGACATTATCCTTACCGCCGGAGGCTAAGGTTTTGCCATCGCGAGCGAAGTCCAAACAGCGTACTTCGTGGCGATGACCGGTGAAGGAGGCGCGTGTCGTGGCGACGTTCTTACCCATGAGGGGACCGTCGACTTGCGTGAGCAGGGCGTCAGTGAGGCGGAGGCCGCCGAATTGCGGCCCGCTGGGGTATTGCGGCGGAAGATTGGGATCGACCGGAAATGGATGTTTACAATGACCTCTAAACGCGGCGACGTTGTCCTTGCTTTATTTCCCGACTCCAACCTGCCTACCGCCTAACCTCGACCTGTCGCCGCAATGCCGCCTTGGCCTCGTGCGTCTTCCGCGCGTCCGCAGCACCCTCGCTCATTGCTTCCAGACCCCGCCGCGCGCTTTCCACATTGAAGACGGTGACTCCACATCCCCGATCGGAAATGTGGTAGTCGGCGGCGAGTCGTTTGCCGTCGGGACAAAAGGCGAGATTGTGGATGGAGGGATGCGGAATACGCAGTTCTCGGCGGCGTTCGCCGGTTTCAGCGTTCCACAAAAAGATCTGCCGAGTGTAGTTGCCCTGGTACGCATAGGAGGAAGAGGCGATTCACTTGCCATCGGGCGACAGCGCGGCGCAGGGGATCCTTGGACCATGATCAAAGCGATGGTCGTTGATATGGGCGAGAGCGCGCGGCGGCAGTAGTTCCGCGCTGGGTGCATGGGACGTTGAGAATCCCAGCGCGGCGGTCGTCAAAAGCAACCGAGAGAGGTGCTTATACATTTTGGCTCCTTCCGGGGGAAAAGGAGACCGCTTCTCCCACGCATCGTACCCCACCGATGCGGTCTCGATCAATCCTCGTCCGGCAATGTCGCTTCCATCAACTCGGCGATGGCCTGGGCGGTTTCACCCCCGCGGCTTCTCAACGCGCGGATCACCTTGCGCCGCCGCTCGACGGGGTGATTCTGATTCAGTTTCCACTTGCCCTCGATCCGTTCGATGGCGATGCGGAAGCCGACAATTTGCGCCAATAGCCTTCTTGCGAACGTACTGGAGTCATCGAACGACCACGGCGGCGATTGCGGTCTCTCGTAGAAACTCACCGCCTTGCCGACGATATCCAAGAGGGCGGCCTCGTCTTCGACGATCTCGATGCGCCCGTAGACGTGAACCGCTGCGTAGTTCCAGGTCGGCACTACTTGCTCCGCCTCGTACCAAGTCGGCGAGATGTAGGCGTGCGGCCCCGCGAAGATCGCCAAGGCGGTTTGTCCGCCGGCCTCGCGCCATTGGGGATTGGCTTTTGCCATGTGGCCGAACAGGATACCGTGCCGTCCAGCCGTTCGGTCGAGAAGAAAGGGTAGATGGGTGGCGAAGGGCAGCCCTTCGACCTGCGACACGAGGAGTCCAAAGCTGTTTTGCTCGATGAAAGCATGCAGTTCGCTCGGATCGGTTACGATGAACTCGTCGGGTAGATACATCGGCGTGAGGCTCCTCGGTGGCGGACGGAATCCGATCTGTCTCCCATTTTAGGGACCAATGCTGAGTCCGATTCGGAACACGAGCAACCATGTCCATCATTCGAGTGAAATGGATCGGTAAGTTGCTTCGGGCCGGTTTGCGAGTGTCTGACTCGATGGATTCCAACGGTTGACTCTCGTCGGTTCGGATAGGATGCGTTGGCGTGTCGATGGCACAAGGAGGGACTCATTGCGAGGGTGGCCGTGTACATCTCTCGTCGAACGACTGGTAGATCGACAGTCCCCTCTCGCCCCGTATTCCGGGAGCGAGAGGGGAGACGGCCCCGGAGTCTACTTTTCGGCTCGCGGCACTCGCTGCTCCTCTTTCAGTATCGGAACCTCGAAGCAGATGGCTTCCCGGTCGTTGCGAACGAGAAGATACGGCCCCGAAAGCACGGGATTGTTCCAGGTCATGCTCGTCAAGGCAGGCAATCGCGCGACTTCCTTGAACTCATCGGGATTGGCCTCGACCAGGGCGATGAAGCCGTCTTCGGCCTGAACGACGATGAGATCGTCGACCAGGAGGATTTGACCGAAATTGTACTTCTTGCCCTTCCACTTGCGCTGGCCGGTCTCCAGGTCGAGGCAAGCCAGCTCGCGGCAATCGAGTCCGAACGCATAGTCGTGGGCGATGGCGACGTTGGAGAACTGCGTGGACATTTTGTTGCGTCCCACCCACACCGGCTCGGCGCTCCATTGTCCGTCGGAACCTTGTTTCACCCGAAGGAGAACGGAACCGACGTTGTAGCCGGCGGAGACGAACACCCGATCGCCGGGCAGCGGCACGGGCTGGGATGCCTTGGCCATCTTCCCCGGCCACGAGAACGTCCAGAGGATCTTGCCGTCTTTGGGATCGTGGCCGGTGACGCTCTGGGCGTTGACGCTGAGGATCTGTCGAAGGCCGTCGAGCGTCGCCAGGGCCGGCGAACTGTAGCTGGCGTCGTCGTCGCCCACGCGCCACAACCGTTTGCCGCTAGCGCGGTCGTAGGCCAAGAGACTGTATTTCTTCCCGCGTCCGCCGGTGACGATCACTTTGTCGTCGAAAACCAGGGGAGAACACGACTTGCCCCAGATGAGGTTCTTCAATTCGTTCTCGGCCAAGGTATCGACCGACCAGATATTCTTGCCCTCGGCGGCGTCGATGCAGTCGAGAACGCCGGTGCCGCCGACCGTGTAGACGCGGCCCTCCACCACGGTCGGTGTGGCGCGCGGGCCGTCGCCACCCTGTGTGTCCACCCAGCGAACGTCGTGTTCGTGCGTCCAGCGCACCTTGCCGGTTTTCAACTCGTAGCAAACGACCAGTTCCTTGTTCTCACGCTGCTCTTGGGTGAAAGCGTAATCGCCGACGACGGCAAAAGCCGACCATCCCAACCCGATCGGCTGCCGCCACAGCTCTTTCGGTGGCCGCGCGTTCCAATCGCGGTCCAGGCGAACGCCGCGCGCCGCGCCGTCGCGTTGACGACCGAGAAATTGGGGATAATCCGTCTCCTTCAAGGAGTCTATCTTCACTTCGCCGCTGTTTTCGATTCGCAATTCCGCCAGCGATGCCTCCGGGGTGCGCGACTCTTTCAAGCGCAGGCGCGGGATGCCGGAACCACCGAGCGAGCCATCGAATTTCAAGACGAACGACAGTCCGTAGATGACGGCGACGGTCGCGGTGATACCGGACAGCAAGTACGCAATGCGCTGCAACCAGTCCAAGCCGCTGAAAAACAACAGCCACAGAATCACTCCCAACGGCGTGGCCGCCATCAGCCCCACGCCGAGGTAGAATTGCGTCATCGGTTCCAGCGCGTCGGCCAGCACCAAAGCCGTGAAACTACCCGCGCCCAAGAGAATGATCGCGATCGGCATCCACACTCGTTTCAGCCGACGCGGTTCGATAGCCTGCGACATGCTTTGCTTCCTCCGAATAGATTTGCCTATCTTTCAACCTATGGCGGGAAGCGACGGGCGGCTAGAAAGCTGTGCGAGGGGATCTTAAGCCCCTCGCCCCTGTACTCATGGGAGAGGGGAGTATTTTTCCCCCTCTCCCTCGAAGCGGGGGAGAGGGGAGAGTGTTAGTGCAAGAAATCCATCAAACTGAGGCTGAGGATGTGCGAGGCGGAGTACAACGTCGCTTGCAGCAAGTTTTGTTGTTGTTGCAAGCCGAGGACGACTTGCGTGATGTCAGCATTCTGGATATTGCCGATCTGTTGATTGGTTTGCAATTTCAGATCTTGAATGTGCTGCGAGAGACCTTGCAGATTCTGCAAGCTGGCCGACTGTTGGCCCACGGTGTTGAGTACGCCGGTATTGACGCGATCCAACTCTTGCAGCGTTTGGGAGACGGCGGAGGCCTGTTCGCCGGACGGCAGCGTGGTGTTGTTCAACGTGTCGCGCAATGTAGAGAGGATCTGAAAGACATCGTAAGTGCCCGTGTAGCTGAGTTGATCGGTACCGGTCTGCGCGATGTTGGTGCTGTTGACGTTGGTAACCGCGCCGGTTTGGCCGTTGGTTACCACCTGATTGCCGCTATAGGTGATGGGCACGCTGCTGAGGCCGCCGTCGGTCGAGAGCGCTCCGTTGGAGGTAATGGCCACCTTGCCGCTGAACCCCGCCGCGATGGCCGTGGTGTTGAGATAGACGAGTTCGCCGTTCGGTCCCTGAACCTGCAAATTCGTATCTGTATTGGTGAATTGGACGGTGGGTCCGTTGTCGAGTTGTATGGTCCCAGCGCTGCCGGTGCCACTGGTATCGACGAGGGTAAGGGTGTGCGTTCCGGAGGGTCCGAGGATCGTGTCTCCGGCAGCGGAATTCGTCCCCGGCTGCACTCCCGAACCGGCGGCGTAGGTGGTGCTTGTGTGGGTCACGAGCAACGTGCCGGAGCCGGTGGCGCTGTCGGTGCCGCTGCCAGCCGCAGCACCGGTAGTGCCGGCGTAGACGGTCGCGCCGCGCTGTGTCGATTGGAACACCTGATTTCCGGCGTAGAGCGTCTGGACGTTTTGGCCTTGGCCGATCGGTTCGTTCAACCCTTGCGACGCGCCGTTGTAGGCAACCTGCCCTTGGCCGTTCACGGTGAACGGCGTCGTTTGCGTCGATGCAGTGCCGCCGTAGAGATATTCGCCGTTCTGCTGCGTATTCGCCAGTTGGATCACTTCGTTCAGGATCGAGTTGACCTGCGATCCCAGCGCCAGATAGGCCGTGGGCGTGTTGGTGGTGTTACTGCCTTGCAGGGCCAGATCCTTGGCTTGTGTCAGCAAGTTGGACACCTGGTTCAACGTCGAGACGCTACTATTGAGCTTGGCTTGGGCGTCGGACACGTTCTGCTGATAGGTCGATAGTTGACTGTTCTGCGTCTGGTCGGCCAGCACTTGCATCGCCCCGATCGGATTGTCGGACGGCTGCTGGATGGTGATGCCCGTCGAGGCTTCCTGCTGCAAGGTCGCCAACTGATTGGTCTGCTGCTGGGCGTTGTAGACCGCGTTGGAGACGGTGATTTGCGGCGTGATGCGAAGTTCCATGGCGTTATCCAATGCTCGGCTGAATGGTTGCCAATAGCGATTGCAGCGTGGTGTTCACGGTACCGATGTATTCGGAGGCGAGTTGAAACGAGCGCTGGAAATTCAAGAGATTAATCAACTCTTGATTGGGATCGACTCCCGAAATGCTCTGCTGCTGAGTTTGCAGTTGTTGTCCGAGCGCTAGCTGGCTGGTCTGTTGGTCGGTCAAGTTCTGCACCTGTGTGGCCGTGCTACCGACGATGGCGTCGAACCCCTGGATCAGCGATTGCGTGCCGTTGGCCAACACGGGTTGCGATTGCAGAGCGGCCAGGCGCGTGAGGTTGCTGTTGTCGCCGGCCGCTCCCGTGCGCGAAGCGGCCAGCAAACTCGGATCGTTCATCAAGGCCGGCTGCACGGCGAGATCGGAGGCGCTGCTGCCGGTGAAGAAGGTGCCCAATCCCAGCGCCGTGAGAACGCCGGAAGTGTCCGGCTGGGCGACAACGGGCATCGAGAACGTGTCGCCGTTGTTGGCCGTGCCGGAGGCCAACTGAATTGTGATACCGTTGGCCGCGATCAGCGCTGTACCCGGCGAGTAGCCTTGACCAATGTTCAGCGAGGCCAGGGTCCCGCCGCTTGAGTTCTTCACCTGCAAGGTCAGGTTCGGCGTCACCCCAACAGTACCGCTTCCAGACACTTGAAATGTATAAGTATCGTTATTTGTTCCAGTATACTGCCCGCCAATTTGCGGTACGGCCGTGCCGGTGAAGCCGCTCGTGTTAGGCGACGACGGCGGGATGCCGGCGAAATCAAAAGCGTAGCCTGGTTTGGCCATCACTTGCAGCGTGCCGGATTGCGGATTGGCCAAGGCTTGAAGATTGGGCACGGCGCTCAGAGCCGTCGCCACATTGTTGAGGCTCTGCGTCGCTGGGTCGATGTTCACCGCCGTCAGCGTCCGCGCCCCGGTAGATAGATTGGTCACGCCGACGTAGAGCGTGCCGGCCTTGGGGGGAAAGGCGAGTCCGGCCTTGGACAGCGGGGCGTTGGCGTTGTTGACCGCGCGCGTCCCGGACAGCAACGTGGATGGACCGCCCAAGCCGATGCCCGTCGCCTGGATATTGTCCACCTGTTGAGCCAGCGTACCTGCCAGGGTGTTGAGTTGGGTCTGCACATTGGTCAACGATTGATTGCGAACCGTCAGCAAGCCGCCGAGCTGTCCTCCCGTCACCGTCAAAGGCGTCGTCGTCCCCGCGGCGGTCAATTGGCCTTGATTGTTGCTATCGACGGAGTATTGCAGGTTCATGCTTTGATTGCCGACGACTACCGGCGCGCCACCGGCCAAGACGTTGACTTGGCCGAGACTGGACGGAATGACTTGGACGTTCATCATGCCGGCGAGCTGGTTGACCAGTTGGTCCCTCTGATCGAGTTGATCGTTCGGCGTAGATCCGTTCGCGGTGGCAATTTGGATTTGGCCGTTGAGTTGGGCAATCTGTTGGGCCAGGGCATTCACGTTCGAGACCGAGGAGTTCATCTGCGCGTCGAGTCCCGATTGCACTTGCGTGAGCGAGGAACCGAGCGAGTTGAACTCTTGTGCGAGATTGTTGGCGTCGTTGAGGAGGATAGTGCGTTGCGTGGCGTCGCCGGGATTGGCGGACAGTTGCGTGACATCGCTGAAAAACTGAGTGAGGTCGGCGTGGACGGAGCCGGACGACGGATTGAGGTTGGCTTGCACCTGCTGCATGGTGTTGAGTTGCGCAGTGGTGTCGGCGGTGGCAAACGTCGAGTTCGTGATGGCGGTTTCCAAGAGATTGTTCACGATGCGGCGCGTGTCGGCCACTTGCACACCGCTGCCGACGGAAATCGTGCCGATGGGCGTGGGCAACCCCTCGGTCAGATCGGCAACCTGACGGTGATAGCCGGGAGTGTTGGCGTTGGCCAGATTGTTGCCGATCAGATTGAGGACGGTTTGGGAGGCATCCAGAGCCGACGCGCCGACCGTGTAAAGCGACATGGCATCATACCCGTGCTTCGAGGAGGGATCCGACTGCGACGCCGCGCCGCTCTCCGTGCGGCCCATACCGTTCACCAACTCCGATGCCGTTGGGACCGGCAAACAGCGCGACCAGAAAGGCGCGAGCATAGCCGAGCAGCGCTGCACATTGCTGGGCCAATCGATCGACTTTCCGCGCCAGCTCGCAGAGACCGGCGTGGCGTTGGAGCAACCGACCGCGCGCCGGTTCCTCCAAGGCTAAGGCGGCGGCGCGCAGAGTGGCCTCGCTCGGTGAAATCGCCAAGACGTCGGCCAGCGATTCTCGCAACCGCAATCGCGCCGCCGTCAGCGCGACGGCCTCGCGCGCCAATCGCTCTTGATGGCCGTGCAAAGTGGGAAGGACGTTCAGATTGCGCTCCAGAAAGGCGCTGCGGACGCCGTGCAGCGAGGCCAGCATGTCCGCGAGGAGCGATTCTTCGCGGTTCACATGCGCATCGCAGAGTTCGACGATCCGCAATTCAATTGCGCTCGACGGCGGGGGGGTGGGTCGCTCCATGCGTGACTGTCGGCTCCAATTGTTTGATCAGACTCTGCGCCAGTCCCATGCCTCTGCCCTGCGCCAGGTGTTGCGACATGAACTGATCGAACAATCCGCCGTAAACGTCGCTCTTATCGTCGCCGAACAGAGAACCCGGTTCGAGCGTCTTGCGCATCTCTTTCAGCAACAGCGACAGCATCACGCTCTCGAAACCCTGTGCGGCATCCTTCAACGACGGCTTGCTCGATCCCTCCAGAGCGGAACCCGGCATTCCAAGGGGGGCGCTCAATTCTGGACTAGAGGCGAACATCGGTCCAATCATTCGTCAATCCCTCCCCAAAATATCCGCCGTAAGTTTCGACAGAGGCGAAAAAGTTTACCACCGAGTCGGTTCGCCCCGACGCGCGTCGGGGCGAACCGGAAGGGGGTTAGATAATCACCAACTCCGCTTGCAGCGCGCCGGCCTGCTTGATCGCCTGGAAGATTGAGATCAAATCGCGCGGCGACACACCGAGCGCGTTGAGGGCGCGGGCCAAATCGGCGACGGTCACGGTCTGCGGTGCGATGTACAGGTGCGCCGGTTGCTCCGTGACGCCGACTTGCGTGCGCGGCACCACGACGGTTCGCCCCTGGCTGAAGGCGTTGGGCTGCGAGACTTGCGGCGTTTCGCGGGTGACGATGGCTAGGTTGCCGTGCGCGATGGCCACCGTGGCGATTTTGACGTTTTCTCCGGCGACGACCGTGCCGGTGCGCTCGTTGATGACCACGCGCGCCGGAGTGTCGGTCAGCACTTCGAGATTGCCCATGTCGCTCAGATACGCGACGAGATGCGAACGCATCTCTGGCGGCACCTCTACCTCGACCGTTCCGGCGTCGAGCGGCAGCGCGTGGCCGGGGGCCCATTGATTGACGACGGCGGCGATGGAGCGTGCCGTGGCATAGTCGGCGTTTTTGAGGAGCAGATGAACGCGGCCTCGATACATCACCTCGCCGCGCGCCTCGTGTTCGACCATCGCCCCGCCGGGGATGCGGGCGACGGAGACAAAGTTTTTCTGCGCGCTCGCTGCCGCTCCGCCAAACAGAAAACCACCCACCGACAGCGGACCTTGACCCACCGCGTAGACCACGCCGTCCGATCCTTTCAATGGCGTGAACAACAGCGTACCGCCCTGGAGGCTGATGGCGTCGTCGAGAACCGAGACGGTGACATCGAGTCGACTGCCGACCCGCGCGAACGGGCCGATCTCCGCCGTCACCATGACCGCCGAGATGTTCGGCGACATGAAGGTATTGTCCGTCAGTTGCAGCATGGCGATTTTGCTGTTGACGCACAGCCATTTCATCATGGACACGGCTACCTGCTGCGTGAATCGGCTCTTGCCGCCCGTGCCGTTGAGGCCGACGACCAGGCCGAATCCGTACAGTTGGTTGCTGCGCGCGCCTTCCAGATCGGTAATATCCTTGATGCGCGCGCCGGCCCAGGTCTGAGCCGCAAGCGCCAGAACGCACGTCACTGCAATCGTCGCGCGAAACATAGCGGACCTCGAACCTTTCTTGCACGCGGGGGGACTCGGTGGTTTACGCCGCCGGATCGCCGCGAGGACTAAGAACCTGTCTCATAAGCTCCCCTCTCCCCTGAGTACAGGGGCGAGGGGCAGGGGTGAGGGGTGAAAACCAGCGGAATGCCCTTCCCCTCACCCCAAACCCTCTCCCCCTGAGTACAGGAGGAGAGGGGCGTTTGGGACAGACTCTAAAACGGGTACAGGCGGTTCATCATGCGGCTAAACCAGCCTTGATTCGTAAAGTTCGTCTCGACGCCGCGACCCAGATATTGAATCTGAAGGTTGGCCACGAACGTCGAGGGGATCGTGTTGTCGTAGTGGATGTCGAGGGGGCGAACGACTCCGCTCACACGCAGGGTGCGCACCTCGCGGGTGACGACGCGCTGGCGGAAGCCTTCGATCGCCAGGTTGCCGTTGGGCAGCACGGCCACGACGGTGCAAGTAAGGGTATCGGTGAACGTCTGATTGATGTTGTACGCCGATGTGCCGTTAAACGTCCGGGTGGCGTTGACATCGGTCGTCAGCCCGGCCGTAGCGGTGCGCAACGCACCCTTACTCGTGCCTTCGATGTTCCCCTTGAGACTTAAGCCACCGCCGGAATCGCTTTTTCGATTCAGGTTGCGTTGATCCTGATTTTGAATGTCGGTGTTTTCGACGATCAGCACAGTGACGTTGTCTCCCGCCCGCCGCGCGCGGTTATCCACATAAAGAAACGAACTGTAAAAGTTGTGCCGCTGCCAAATCGAATCGGCATTCGTCAGCGCCGGTGAGACGACACAAACCACCAATACCAATCCGATAATCGACCGTGACATAAAAGCTCCTCGCGGCGTGGGCCTTCCCTCACCGAACTCGATCCGAACGCTCAGAGGCGATCCGAGAAGCTCCCTCTCCTCCTGTTCTCAAGGGGAGACGTGAGCTTTGCGAATCGTCTCTCAATACTCGACCTCCACGGTCGAACCATCGACGATGCGGCCCGTAACCGTGGTCTTCGAATCGAGGTTGCGCACCTGGATCATCTGCCCGACGCGGCCGCTTTGCAGCGCTTCGCCGCGCGTTTTCACTTGTAAATGTCCAACTTTAGCGATGAGATGAACCAGGTCGTTATTGTGTACAACTGTGACGGTGGAGGCGTCCGACCCCACGTCGTCCGGTTCGATGGGGCGACCCGTAACGATGCAACGACGAGCGTGCCGGCCCATGAGACTCGTCGAATCGACGACCTTCAGACCGTTCTCAATGGCGACGCGCTCTGCGCGCACATTGTCGGAGGTAAATGCTTCGCCGACATCAATGCGCCGCACGGCGACTGGGACCGATTGCATCCTTTTCACGTCCAGGTAGACCACCACGCCGTTGCGGCGCGCGCCGCGAACGTAGATGCCGATTTCGACGGACACGCGGCAAGGCGGCAGGATCGGCGAACGAATCTCGGCTTCGAGGTGGATGTCGCCGCCGTCGGCGTTCAAGGGCGGTAAGCTCACGTTCTGCGCCAACTGAATGGCGACATCTTCGGTCCGTCCGGACAGTTTCTCTTCCACCGTTTGCTTCGCCAGGGCTGCGATCTTCGCATCGAGTCCCTCGCCGGCCGCTCGGCCGACACGGACGAATCGCGGGCCTTCCAGCTGAAAGGCGCGCGCGTCGAACCCTGCCAATTGCAGGCGAAAGTTGATCTGCTGCTGCGAAACCAGGATGGGCTGACTCGACAGCGGCAATTCGGCCAGATCGATCCGCGCCAAACGCTTGCGCTGAACTTCCGAACAACCTTGCAGATCGGCAATATCTTCAATCGTCACTTGCGTCCCCTTCGCCGTCGCCGTCGCGCGGAGCTTGAGGACGAGAACGCTCGACTGCGCGACTTCGGCCGACGAAGCGGCCGGGCGACCGAACGGCCAAGCGACCAGAAACGCCAGGAAAAACGTCCACCGTCTACGATTCATTGCAATCTCCCCCCGGCAACGGAACCCCGTCCCCCAGCGTTAGCGAATAAGGTTCGTGGTGAAGGACAGCATTTGATCGGCGGTGGTGATGGCCTTGGTGTTGAACTCGTAGGCGCGTTGCGCGACGATGAGGTTGACCATTTCGGCCACCACATCCACGTTGGAACCTTCGAGAAAACCTTGGCGAATCAGCCCCGCGCCGTTCTGTCCGGCTTGCGTCTGGATGGGCGAGCCAGAAGCCAGAGTTTGCGAGTAGAGATTGCGTCCCTCGTTGTTCAAGCCCGCTGGATTTTGAAAGCGGACCAGCGTCAGTTGGCCGATCTGCGTCGGCGAAGTGCCGCCCGGCGTCATCACCGACAGCGTCCCGTCCGTGCCAATGGAAACCGAGATGGCGTTTTGCGGGATGTTGAGCTGCGGGTTAATCTGAAACCCGTCCGAGGTCACAATAGTTCCGTTGTTGTTGATGCTGAAATTGCCGGCGCGCGTGTAGTAAATCAAACCGTTCGGCATGGTCACTTGAAAGAAGCCGTCGCCGTCGATGGCCACGTCGTAGGGGTTCGAGGTATTGTTGAGCGTGCCGGCTGTGAACACTTTTTGGTTGCCGGAGATGGCCACGCCCGTGCCGACCTGTAGGCCGGTGGGCAGAGGCAGCCCTTGCTGCGCGATCGATCCGGGCTGGCGATCGGTCAGATAGATCAAGTCTTGAAACTGCGGCTGCATGCGTTTGAAGCCGGTGGTGTTGACGTTGGCCAAATTATTCGACGAGCTATCCACCATTGTTTGCTGGGCGTTCATGCCGGTGGCGGCAGTGAAGAGGGCACGGATCATAAGTCGATTCCTCGTCCTTGCGAATCATCCCTTGTTCGCGCTCGAGCAGGCTACATCTGAGCGTTGATGCGTTGCTGCATGGCGTCGGAAAGCGAACGCATCGCCTTTCCGGCGGCCTCGTACTGGCGCATGCCGGAAATCATCTGCACCATCTCGTGAACCACCTGGACGTTCGATCCCTCTCGATAGCCCTGGCGCAGCGTACCGGTAAAGGCTTGCGTCGTCGTGCCGGGCGGGGCCTGGAACAGCGTGGTACCGGCCCGGACGAGTTGCTTGGGGTCGTTGAACGCGACAAGCTCCAGCTGACCGACCGAGGTGCTATCTGCCATCACCGTGCCATCTTGGGCGATTTGGATTTTAGCGGCGCTTTGTGGGATCGCGCCAACGCCTCGCACCGGGTAACCGCTCTGATTGACCAGCCGACCCCCAGCATTCAGCTGAAACTGGCCGTTTCGCGTGTACATCGGACCTTTGGGGCCATCGAGAACGAAAAAGCCGTCGCCTTGGAGAGCGCACTCCAGCGGATTGCCGGTTTGTTGGATCGGTCCCGCGACGAAGGAGGAAGCGTGTTGGGCAATCGCAGCGCCGTGCGGAGCAGGCGCTTTCGATCCGTCGGCGGGGGCGCTGCCCGTAGCGACATACGACGCGAACGACAGCCCTTGCCGTCGATAACCCGGAACCGATGCATGCGCCAAGTTCTGAGCCAATACATCTTGATTTTGCAGAGCCGCGCGCATGCCGGAGGCAGCACTGTAATAGCCTTGAAGCATCGGTTTCTCACTTTATCCGATCCGTGCCGATTGTAACGCTCGCTCCTGTTATCGGAAGAATACGGCATCGGCGAACAGTGTCGAAGAGAGTAAATCTTCTGAATGCGCGGTAAACGAGGGGCTTTGTGCGGGGGGCATTCGTGGGCAACGGGTAGGATTTCGCTTCCGCTTCGATCTGACGCGCGTGCGGTCATTTACCTCGCTCGATGGTCTCGAGAAGGGCAAAGTAGGCTGAAAATGCGGGCTGGAGAGAAGAAATTACCCAAAAGGTGCGATTTTTCCCAGAATATTCGATTGACAATCTCGTCCTCCCCTTCTACTCTCGCTCATATTGCGTAATGTTTTCCACCCCAACCGAGTATTTGTGAGGAGATCGATGGCCGACAACAACGCTTCCAAGGCCAAGCCGATTTCGAAATCGGCGATGTATCAGGATCTTGCCAAGGTCACGGGACTGACGCGCAAGCAAGTGACCGAAGTCTTCGACGCCTTGACGAAACTGGTCGTCCGCGAACTGAGCAAGAAGGGTCCGGGCGTGTTCACCCTGCCGGGCGTCGTCCGCATGAAGCGGAAGAGCAAGCCGGCCACGAAGTCGCGCAAGGGCAAGAACCCCTTCACCGGCGAAGAGATCACCATCAAAGCCAAGCCGGCGCACAATGTCGTCAAGATGTTTCCGGTCAAGACGCTCAAGGAATCGATCAAGTAAGGTCGTTCCTCCTTCCGCGAACGTCCGCCGTTCGCGGTTTCACTCCCCCAGCGAAACCGCGAACGGCTTTCTTTCCCTCCCAACCAAGGAATTCTCACCATGCGCAAACTCCTCTCGCTCGCCGTCGTCGCTGCCGCCCTCGTGCCGGCGCTGGCGGCCGACAACACCGACGCCAAATCGACGGACAAGATTCGCGTGCTGATTCTCGACGGACAAAACAACCACAACTGGCGCGCCACCACGCCGCTGATGAAACAAGAATTGGAAAGCTGCGGCCGATTCACCGTGGAAGTGGCCACCACTCCCGAAAGGCCGCACGCACCGGCCAAACCGAAGGACGGCCAGGATGAGGCGGCGCAGGCGAAGTACAAAAAGGCATTGGCCGAATTCAAAGACAAACAAGATAATTATACTAAAAAGATGGCTCAGTTCCATCCCGACCTGAGCAAATATCATGTGGTTCTCAGCAACTACAACGGCGACGCCTGGTCGAAAGAGTTTCAAAAGGAACTGGAAGACCGGCTGCGCGAGGGCAAGATCGGTCTGGTCATCGTCCACGCGGCCAACAATTCGTTCGGCAACTGGACCGAGTACAACCGCATGATCGGCATGGGCTGGCGCGACAACAAATTCGGCAGCCGGCTGACGCTCGACGCCGGCGGCAACGAAGCGCGCCTTCCCAAAGGCAAGGGACCGGGCGCGGGACATGGGGCGTATCATCCGTTTCCGATTACCCTGCGCGACGCCGAGCATCCCATCACCAAGGGAATGCCGCGCGAATGGATGCACGCCGGAGACGAGCTGTATCACGGTATGCGCGGTCCCATTGAGAACGTGCATCTGTTGGCCACCGCCTTCGACGAGAAGAAGTTCGGCGGCACCGGCGAACACGAGCCGATGATGTGGACGGTTTCCTACGGCAAAGGCCGGGTCTTCCACACGCCAATGGGCCACGACGACCGCTCGATGCGCTGCATCGGTTTCGTCGGCACCCTCCAGCGCGGCACCGAATGGGCCGCTACCGGGCGCGTCACCCTGCCGCTGCCCAAAGACTTCCCGACGGCGGAGAAGACCAGTTCGCTGCCGACGAAGTGATTCGCACCGAGAGGCCATCAACAGCTTTGCGAGACAAAAAGTCGATGTCGGTTGTGAGGACTCGGACGCTATGAACCTTCTGTTTCATCTTGCAAAGCTGCTTGATGCCCTCTCTCCCCATTGTTATCGACCGAAAACCTAGCCGTTTCGCCACCGGGAGTGTACAATGATTCAGCACCTTTCATGTCTGGAATGCGGTGCATGGAGTTTCACTCTCATCTTGGAAAGAAAGGTTTTGGATGAACGGCAACAAAGTCGTCGAAACGGTGTTGGCTTCAACCCAACATCTGGTCAATTGGTTCGTCGCCGATCTGTCGGACGCCGATCTCTTGGTGCGACCAATCGATGGTTCCAATCACATCGCCTGGCAGATCGGCCATCTGATTGCTTCGGAGGGTCGTTTGGTCAGCCAAGTGCCGGGCATGTCGGCTCCTCAGCTTCCGGCTGGCTTTGAAGAGCAGCACGCGCAAAGCATGGCGACGAATCCTTCCACGCAGGGGTTTCTCGGCAAGCAGCAGTATGTGGACTTGTTCAACAAGGTGCGCGAGGCCACCAAGGCCGCCGTGGCCAAGCTCTCCGACGCCGATCTGGATAAACCTACCGAGGGGCAGATGGCCGATTTCGCGCCCAAACTCGGCGATCTGTTGATTCTCGTTGCCAATCATACGATGATGCACGCCGGTCAATTCTCCGTCGTTCGCCGCAAGCTAGGCAAACCCGTATTGTTCTAAAACAACGGTTCCCCACGATGCGCAGCGGAGCGCGTTGGCACCGCGCCGACGCGCTCCGCTGCGCATCGCGGATAACAGCAATTCATGCGAGAACAGCGATGAGTGCGACTGACTCCGTTCGAGTCCCCGAGTATAACGTCACCGGCCAAGATTACGCGAGCCGCCGTCATCTCCGCTACGATGGCCCGCCGATCATCGACATTCATGCGCACGTCATGCGGCCACTCAACTTCGAGAAGCCGGATGAAGTTGTCGAAGATAATGTGAATCAGCCCCGCGCCATGCTCGATGTCGCTGCGGAGTTCGGCGTCGAACGCACCTATACGATGTGCCCGCCGGAGGACATTCCAATCCTCCGCGACGCTTTCGGGGATCGCCTCGGTTTCAATGGAATGATCAACAAGAATAAGGACGAACCGGACGACGCGGCCTACCGTCTGCTCGATCGTTACCTCGAATTGGGCGTCGAGATGATCAAATTCTGGTCCGCTCCGCGTGGACGAGAGCGCGGTCTGTTCGTCGATGCTCCGTGGCGCATCGAAGCGGCGAAGCGCGCTCGCGCCGCCGGGATCCGCCTCATCATGGTCCATGTCGCCGATCCCGACATTTGGTTCCAAAAAGTCTACACGGATGCCGCGCGCTTCGGCACCAAGGACGAGCAATATCCGCCCTTTTACCGCACGATGGAGATGTTCCCAGACTTAATCTGGATCGGTGCGCACATGAGCGGCGATCCCGAACATCCCGATCGTCTGCAAGAAATGCTCGAACGCTATCCGAACTTTTACATCGACACCAGCGCGGCCAAATGGCAGATTCGAGAAGTGTCGGCTCACCGCGATGCTATACGCGATCTCATTTGTCGCCATCCGACGCGCTTCCTGTTCGGTTCCGATCTGGTGACGCGCCACGCTCTGCACCGCGAACATTATGCCAGCCGCTATTGGTGCGAGCGAACCCTCTGGGAGAGCGATTGGGAAGGGCCGAGTCCCATTCAAGATCCCGATTTCACGCCGGAGGAAAATGGTCCCGCCACGCCGATGTTGCGCGGACTGGACCTGCCGCAAGACGTGCTGGAACAGGTGTATCGGACAAATGCCCTGCGTTTGCTAAAAATAAAAGGATGAATGTTAATCGGTTCGCCGCGCGTGGGCAAGGATCACTCTTGCGCGTGCCGCGGGCCGGTAGGACTCTCGATTGAGGTATTCCATGCCGTCCGAATCGTTGCCAACCATGCCCGCCGATCCGGGTTTGCCGACCGTCACACCGCCGTCGGGCAGTATGTTCTTTCGTCTGTTCGGCGTGCCGGCGATGATCGTCGGCGGTGTCGTTCTCTTGTTAATCGTCGGTCAACCCCTCCTGAACAAAGCGGGCAAGTTCTTTCTCGGCCGCGCGTGGGGAAGTGCCTCGCCGCAACAGTTTTTGCGCGATCTCGACGACTCCAACGAGGAAGTCCGCTGGCGCGCCGCCAACGATCTGGCCCAAGTGCTGCTGCGCGACGACGATCTCGCTTCCAACAGCGATTTCGCTCTCCAATTGACGCACCGCTTACGCCACGCGATCGACCGCATCGCTCCCTTCGAGAAAAACCACGCCGAACTCTTTGCCAAGCTGTCACCGTCGGAGGAGGCGAACGAACTGAAAAAGCTCGATTCGGATCGCAATTATATTCTTTTGCTGACGCAGTGCCTCGGTCACTTCATGATCCCCACTGGCACGCCGGTACTGGAAGAGTTAGCCGTTCAGCAGAGCGGATTAGACCCGCGCGCCCTGAACGCTCGACGCAGGCAAGCTCTCTGGGCGTTGGCCAATCTCGGTGAGAACCTCAAGCGTTTCGACAAACTACCGAACGAGCGGCAAACGGCGGTCTTGGCACAATTGCAATCGACCGAAACCGAGGCCGAACGAACGAAAGAAAACAAAAGCACTCTCGATTATCTTAAACAAAGGCAAGCGGGCGAGCAGCGCGCGCTGGGCTTCGATCGCGTCCTGGAGAAATGCGCCGATGCCGAGGATCCGTCGCTCCGCGGCTGGGCGGCGTTCGCCGCCAACTTCTGGAGCGGCACGACGGCGGAGAACGAACGCATCGAAAAAACCTTGCGCCGCCTGTGCGACGACTCGGGACGGGGCGAAGAAGACCTGGCCAAGCTGGAAGGAGAGAACGCCGAGCGCGAGACGGGCAGCACCGTCAAGAAGCCCGGTTTCCGCGTGCAGGCCAACGCCGCCATCGCGCTGGCGCGCCACGGCTGGAAGGTTCGCATTCCCCTGCTGCAAACTCTGCTCGATGAAGACGAGTTACAGACTATCTTTGTCGTCACATCGAAAAAAGGAACGACGGAGCAGCCCGATCGCGGAGTGATTCTTGAGACGATGCTCAATGCCTTGAAGGCCGTCGCCGAGCTACACCGCCAAAATCCGCAACTCGATTTGTCCGCTCTACAACCGTATCTCGACAAACTCGCTCACCATCCCAACCCGGCCGTGCAAACGGAAGCCGGTCGCGCCGTTCGGGCACTCAGCAATCCGTAACCACTCGGCGAGTCGCTCGTGTGACGAGGTGCTTCAGATCGTGGCTCGTTTACCGGGTTCTCCTCCGCACTCAGGCGAGAGCGAGTAAGGATCTGGTCGAAATAACTTCCCGCATAAGGAGTCCGGTAGGGTGGGTCGATGCGGAGCGAGACCCATCATGCTCTCTCGTTCCCACGCTCCTTCGTGGGAACGAGGAGATAATTCCCAACGGTGAATACGGAACGTCATTACGAACCATGTCCTTACTTGGCGTCCCTGAATGCGGCCTCTCGAGTCACGGTGTTTTTTCCTTTATCAACATCTCGGCCTCGCGGTGCAGGGTTTGATAGGCGAAGCGGTCTTCCCACGATTCGTTGGGGCCGTTCTCCTTGGTACGGGTCTCCTCCGACTTGGCGAGAGCCGGTTTCGCTTCATCGGGACGACCGAGGCGCTGGGCGGCTAATGCCGCGAGCAGCCAATCGCGGGCTTGTGGTGCGGGTTCGGAGACAGCGGTCAACTTCCGCGCGAGACTTAACGATTTCTCGAATTGTCCCGCGCGATACAATAAGAGGGTTAGGAGTCGCACCCGTTCGGTCGATTGCGGCCGCTCCATCGCCGAACGCTCGGCGCGCACCACAAGCGATTTCCAATCGCGCACCGCCCCCTCAGCCAGGGCACAAGTCCAGACAACGTGTTGAATCGTGTTCTCGTCCTTGCTTTCACCGAAGCGTTGGACGAGCCGTGCGCACCAACGGCGATAGTTGGCGTCGTCGCCGCTGGCCAACAGAGTTCGCGCGTAGTGACACCAAGCGACGGGGTCCTCTTCGCCTAGATGAATGGCTTTGGCGAAATCGGCGGCGGCTTTGGTCCACGCGCCGCGCCGGGCCTCGATTCGACCGCGCGCCGTCCACAGCGCGGCCCGATCGCCCTTGCGCTCGATGGCCTTGGTGTATCCGGCAATTGCGTCGTCCCATTTCCCCATTGCCGCTTCGACTTCGGCTTGCCCGGCCCAAAGATCCCAGCGAGCCGCATCGCTCGCCAATGCCTTTTGAAAATCGGCTCGCGCCGCCTCCCAGTGCCGCGACGCGGCGTTGGCGCGAGCGCGACGGGCATACAAATCGGGCGTGGGTTGGGCACTTATCAGATAATGGAGATGGAGTAACGATCCGATCCATAGACTTCGCTTTTCGCACTCCGCCGCGCCGCCAGCGTGCCACGATTTTTCGCGCTCCACGGAGGGTGAAAAATCCTTAACGTGCTTCGTTCGCGCCTCTTGCCATTCCTTGGCGAGTTCGGCACGATCGAGCGGCGCGACGGAGCCATCGTCTGCCATTCGCACGGCGGTTAACACCTCGGCGATCCGTTTAAGCTCTGGAATGGATCGCTCATCGGGTTTGAGATAGAGATGCAAGGATGTCGCCGGGTCGCCGTTTGCTCCTACCGACGCGATCAAGTGGCCGTCCCGACTGAGCGAGACGGAGCGAATCGCCTCTTGTTCCGCATCGAGCCTCACGAGAGGGCCGATAGGCTCGCCGCTGGCCGCGTCCCAAACGCGCAAACCGTCGGCGGCAACCGTGACGATTCGCTTGCCGTCGTCGCTAAAGGCGGCGAGGGAGAGGGCGGCGCGATGTCGGATTGGCGAGCCAATCGGCTTGCCGTTGCTCGCGTCCCACACGCGCGCGCGCCGGCCGTCGTCCACGGTTACGATGCGCGTGGCGTCGGGGCTGAAGGCGGCGTTCAAAACGGCAACGCCGGGGACGATTGCAGCCGCGATCTCTCGCCCAGCATTCGCCTCCCACAAGCGGGCCGCGCCGTCCTCGCCGGAGGTAACAAGAAGCCGACCGTTGGGGCTGAATCCGAGGTGGCGGATCGGCTTGCCGTGCCCCCAAATGGGACCAATCGCCTCCGCGCTGTTCGCGTCCCACAAGCGCAGCCCGCCCTCCACATCCAGAGTCAGCATACGTTTGCCATCGGACAGAAAGAGCGCGCGGAGCAGATCGCTTTTATGCCCCATAGGCTCTCCCACAAGCGCACTTTTCTCCACGTCCCATAAGCGTGCCTTGCCGTCTTGGCACGCCGTCAGCACGCGGCGGCCGTCGGGGCTGAAGCTGGCTTCCAGAACCGAGCGCGCATGGATCAGGGGCTGGCCGAGAAGCTCGCCCGTCGCGGCCTGCCAAACGCGAACGTGCCCCTCCAACTCGTCGCCGTTGCGAATGTGGCCGACCGTCAACACGCGCTTGCCGTCGCCGCTAAAGGCGGCAGCAGTCACGAGATTCGGATGCGGCAGTGTGCCTCCCACCGTTTCGTTCGTCGCCGTATCGTAGATGCGCACCGACGTCTCGGTCGCCCGTAGCGCGCGCTTGTGGTCGGGGCTGAGTACGACCAAACCGGCCGATGTCGAATGAGACGATCTCGGATTCGCCGAGAGAGCTTCGCTGCGACTCAGATCCCACCAACGGACGGCGCGACCGTCGAACGTCAATAAGCGATCTCCCATCGGCGCAAACGCGGCATACCGAATCGAGTCGCCGTGCCACAGGGGAGCGAGAGCTTCTCGCCCGGATCGATAATCCCACCCCCGCGCCGCGCCATCGGCACCGAGCGTCATTACCTGGCGTCCATCCGGACTGAAAATCGCATCGTCTATCGTTTCGTCGAGGCGCAGGCGCGGTCCCACTGGCACCCCGTTTCGAGTATCCCACACGCGCGCCGATGCGTCGCCGAAGGTCACCAGCAATCGCCCGTCGGGGCCGAACGAGGCTCCGCGCAGCTTGGAACCGTGCGGGAACGGCGGCGACAGCGACTCGCCGGTCTTCGCGTTCCACACTCGCCCCGTTCCATCCGCTCCAGCAGTCGCCACTTTTTCGCCGTCGGGACTGAATCTCGCTTGTACGACTTCCGAGTCGTGGACGAGCGAAACGCCGATCTGTTTGCCACTGGCGATGTCCCAAATGCGTGCGCTACGATCTTGACAGACCGTCAAGATCGACTTCCCATCGGGACTAAATGCGGCGGGAATGGGACGGAGATCGCTGCCGAGCGGCTCCGCGCGAGTTGGCTCGGCCGTCGCCGTGTCGTAGGTACGCAATTCGACCTCGGTAGCTCCCATCGCTCCCAGAGGAGCTTTATCGGTGACGACGAGAAAGCGTTTGCCGTCCGGACTGAAGGCCAAGCCGACAACCGGCCCCATCAACTGCACGGCGTCCGCCAATTCCTTCCTCGATTCGACATCCCAAACTTGGAGCATTCCGTCCTCGCTCGCCGTTGCAACATGCTTGCCGTCGGGGGCAATCGCGGCGTGCGCAATGGCCTCCGCATGGGCCATCGCTTCGCCGATACGTTTGCCGGTTTGTGTGTCCCATAGCTCCGCCGCGCCGTTTACTCCGGCCGTTAACGCACGCTTCCCATCGCGGCTGAGCTGCACGACCTTCCACGGCTTCTCGTTCGTCCACAACTGTACGGGACGCGGACAGGAAGCGAGCACCGCCGACAGACGCAGCCGATGAGCCGCTGTCGGCAAGCCGTGCCTGTCGGCCAAGCGCAAGGCCGATACGAACGACGGCAGCGAACCCGATAAATCGCCCGAATCCATGCGCCGCACCCCGTTGGCGATGTGCATCTCGATCAAATGCCCCGCCGTCTCTTTGAGTTGTCTGTGCGACGCCTTGCTCTCGCCTTCCGCCGCTTGCCGTAGTTCCTCGGCGAGGTTTCGGGCCTGGAACTGCTTGTCGCGCTCGGTCTTGGCGGCGAGCGCGGCTTGCTCGGCTTCTCGAAGACGCGCCTGAAACTCCTTCTCTCGATTCGACCATTTTAGCTCTTGAATATCGTTGTCTCGCCTGCGCTGTCGCTCTTCCTCGGTTTCCTTGGCGCGTAGGGTCGATTGAAGTTTCGCCGCCGCCTGTTCTGCCTTAAACTCCGATTTCTCCGCTTCCAAACGGGCCGCTTCCATCCGGCTCCGCGTGTGAAGGAAGGTCGCGCTGCCGGCACTTGCGAGAAGTAAACAGAGAACGGACAAGCCGGCCGCGAGACGATTCGCTCGTCCCCATCGCATTAGCCGCGTCAAGAGCCTGCGCGCACTCATCGTTTCCTCCTCCCCGCAGATGGGACAATGAGGCGTCGCGGTGGCGGGCAGACCTTCGAAGACGGAAGGATCCCAGATGTGGCCGCGCGGGCAGATGGCTTTTTGCGACATGACGCTGCTCCATGAATTTGAGGAAGAGTGCCGCTTGCGCGATTATCGCAGAGCGAGATCGCCAGTCAAGAACTTGTTGGATGAATTCGCCTCGCAGCAACGAGGGCCTTTCGTCGTACCGTTGAATTTCGTTTCACCCCGGTCGTCACCGCTGAATCGATGGGAAATCCGTTCTTCAAACATCGGGAAAGCGCGGTCGAGTAACCTCGTTGGCCCCGATTCGGTGGGATGCGCGGTGAACTCCTTCGGTGTCCGTTCGTGAGGATTGCTTGCCGAGAAGGCTCAACTTTGCAAGAATGCCGATACAATCAGAGCTTGAGGTCTAGCGGCGGTGTGTCGCCGAATCGAGAGGAATTGCGATGAAGTTTTATGAAATGA
The DNA here is from genome assembly GCA_021807595.1 of Planctomycetota bacterium. Taxonomy (GTDB): domain Bacteria; phylum Planctomycetota; class Planctomycetia; order Gemmatales; family Gemmataceae; genus JAJPHU01. The sequence continues at coordinate 27,231 of JAKBCS010000003.1, forward strand.
CCTACCCGCAACTACGCGACCTGCCGCGCGCTCGAATCGTCGTGGTTGCGCCGATTGCCGCCTGCGAACAGCACAGCCATCACTTGCCGACCATCACCGATACGGTCCTCGTCACCGGCGTCGCCGAGGGCGTCGAGCGCACCCTGCCGGAGCAAGTGTTGTTGCTGCCGACCTTGTGGCTCGGCGCGTCGGCACATCACCTGCGCTTTGGAGCCACGCTGTCGGCGGAAGTCGATACACACGTCGATATGCTGTGCGACTTGCTGACACCGCTGCTTGAGGACGGATACGAACGGCTGTTGCTCCTCAACGGACACGGCGGCAACATTGATACGATGCAGATGGCACTGCGTCATCTCCAACCGTTCTTCCGCGGCCACATCCTTTGCGCGGCCTCGTATTGGGACCTGGCCGAGAAGGAGCTGGCTGCCTTGGCCGAGGGACCGCGGAAAAAGATGGGGCACGCCTGCGAGTTCGAAACCTCAATGATGCTGGCTTTAAGGCCCGACTTGGTGCGTCGAGAGGTTATCCACGACGATCCGCCGCGCGAGAATCCGATCCTGCGCGGCCTCTTTCTTGCCGACGATATGATGCAAAAGACGGATCACGGCTGCGTCGGCTACCCGGAGCTTGCCAGCGCCGACAAGGGGCGAGCCTTCCTCCTCGCGGCGATCGACCGCGCGGTGGAAGTGATACAGGCGCTCCTAGCGCGTCCGTTGCCGACCTGACGGCTCGTTTCAACCCGCAAGTGTGAGGCGACTCGAACCGCGCGAGTAATCGGATGAAGCGACTATTAGAATGGGATATAAAGAGTTTTCGCCGCGATCTCTTTGCCGCGCTGACGGTGTCCGCCGTCGCCGTCCCGCAAGAGATGGCCTACGCTCAGATTGCCGGTCTGCCACCGAAGTACGGACTGTACACCGGCTTCGTAGTCACCGCGTTGGCATCCCTATTCGGTTCGTCCGCTCACCTCATCAGCGGACCCACCAACGCGCTCTCTCTGGTTCTGTTCGGAGCGCTGGCCTCGCTTCCTCTCGTCGCCGACGTGCCCGTTTCCACGCAGTTGCTTCAAGGGATGTATCTGCTCGTCTTTCTCGTGGGATCGATTCAACTGCTCATCGCCCTTTTCAAACTCGGCGATCTGACGTGCTACGTCTCCGAGTCGGTGCTGCTCGGTTTCATGGCGGGAGCGGGAATCCTCATCGCGTTGGGGCAAATCCCCAACGTCTTGGGCCTCCATGCACCGGGCGATGCGTCGCCGTCCCTGCTTCATCGCCTGTGGTCGTCGCTGCGCGAGGGTGGGGCAATCGACCGTCCCTCCGCCTTCCTCGGCGTGGGGACGCTGTTGGTACTCCTGCCGTTGCGCCGTTTCAAGCGCTGGCTCGGCGCGCCGTTTCCCGATCTGTTGGTGGCATTAATTCTGGCAATGGCGGCCGCGCCGTTTATCGGCTGGCATCCCAGCGACGCGCCGCTTCATGTAGAACCTGGATTACCCGCGCCAGTGCTTCCACCGGTCTGGCGGCTCGATTGGATACGTTCGCTCGGCGGCAGCGCGATGACGATTGCCGTCCTCGGCTTGCTCGAAGCGGTAGCCGTCGCCAAGTCAATCTCCGCGCGCACGCGCCAACCGCTCGACTTCAACCGCGAGTGCCTGGCCCAAGGGATCGCCAATCTGACCGGTGCTTTCTTTCAGTGCATGCCCGGCTCCGGCTCGTTGACGCGCTCGAATCTCAACTATCAGGCCGGGGCCGTGAGTCGATGGGCCGGCGTCATGGCCGCTCTCGTCGTCGCCGCCGCGCTGCTCGTGTTGGCTCCGCTCGCCCGCCATGTGCCCAAACCCGCTTTAGCCGCCCTCCTCATCGTCACCGGCTATCGCCTCATCGACCGCTCGCGGTTTCTCTATTGCCTCCGCGCCACGCGCTTCGACGCTATCATCGCCCTCGGCACCGCCGCCGCTGCCGTGTTCCTTAGCATCGAATTGTCGATCTTAATTGGCGTATGTATCTCCTTCCTGCTCTTCGTTCCGCGGGCCGCGCGCTTGCAGGTTACCGAGTTGGTCGTCGCCGCCGAGCGCGTGGTACGCGAACGGCAACCCAACGATCCCGAATGCAAGCGCTTGGCGATCTTTGGCTTGGAAGGCGAGTTGTTCTTCGGTGCCTCGCCCCTCTTGGCCGACTTTCTCGACACGCTGCGGCGGCGCGTCAAAGGCGGAGCGCGCATCCTGATACTCCGCCTCAAGCGCACGCGCAATCCGGACATGGTGTGTCTGGAAATGTTGCAACAATTCCTCGAAGAAATGCAGGATCGCCGCGTACCCGTCCTCTTATGCGGCATCCGTCCCGATTTCGAGCAAGCGCTGCGCAACTTGCGCTTCCACCATTGGCTGCCGCGCGAATCGGTCTTCCTCGAAGACGCCGCGGCAGGCTCCTCGACCCTCCGAGCCGTTCGCCGCGCCTACGAAATCCTGGGTAGCGATCGATGCGACACCTGCCCACGCCTCAAGGAAGAACACAAACAGGATTGGTATTATATGATTTAAGATGCGTCCAGACACTTGCTCGAAACCTGCGAACCGAAGAATCATACCGCAAATCCGCCGTCGTTTCTTGGCCGCAATTGGAATCGGATGCCTCATTTCGCCCCCGTTTCCGAACGATCGCGGTGCCGATAATCGCCCATGAGGGACAGGCTCGGAACTTTCCGAAAGGGTACAGACGAAAGCAGCCGATTCGCCCGCAAGCGCGAATCGGCTGCTTTCGTTTTCAGTTGAATTGCTCGGCTTCCAAGAGACGGTTAGTTCCCCCAGTACGACGGTGCGGCCATCATTTGCGGCTGCATGCGAACTGGAGCGGGGGTGTTGGCAGCGGGGGTGTAGCCGACCGAACGGAACGTCGCATTTTGAATGTTCCGATTGCCGACCGCCTTTGAGGTCGGGATGGCCGGCATCGGTTCGGGGGAGACGATCGGGTTGGCGTTGGTTGTGGCCGGAGCGTTCGGAGCCGGCTCGCTCGGCGGCAACGAGCCGAGGCAAGAGCCGTCCCCACAACCGAGATTACCCATGAACGGCACGCCGCACGCGCCGTTGGCGCAGCCGCCGTTGCCGCCGTAGCCGCATCCACTCGGCCCGAACGGGCAACAGCCATCGCAGAAGACGGTTCCGGAGCAAACCGGGCTGAAGGCGTTGTATTGGCGGACGCAGAACTTCGCGCCGCAGTTGCAACAGCCGTGATGATAGAAGAGGCCGAAGGTGTGTCCGGCAAACGACGTTGCCGAGACGAAGGCGGAGACGACCAAGGCCAAAGCGGCGGACGGAAGCAATTTTTTCATGGTGGTGGGTCCGTGAGTGTGCCACGGGAGGAGCCGGACAACATCCCTGATGGAGGGCATCCTCCCTGATTCCGCCCAAATATAGCCGCGCCGGAGCGGCCGCGCCGGAAATGCAAGGCTTTTTTGCACTCCATCCCGTGAGCCGTTCGCCGCGCCACGGGCACATCGCAAGCAATCGCCACGATCCGCCCAATCGTGGGGTGGAATCGCTCAAAGCGCGAAATTCGGCGAGAAAAACTCAAGTTGCCGGTGAGGGGGTCCACGACGGGACGGCGTCGAGAGCGAGTGAGGCCCATTCGTTCCGCCGCCATTTCTCCACAGCGACGGCAGCCATCGCCGCATTGTCGGTGCAGAGCGACAGCGGCGGGATGAATAGTTCGGCTCCTTCGTCGCGCGCCATCGCCTCGAGCGCGCTGCGCAAGCAACCGTTGGCGGCTACCCCGCCACCGACGGCGAGTCGCTTCAGTCCCGTTCGCCGTAACGCCTGGCTCGATTTGGCGACGAGAACATCGACGACGGCTTTTTGAAAACTGGCGGCCAGATCGGCGCGTCGCTGACTTGGAGGCGGCGGTTCGGGGCGCGGCTGGCTCTGTCCCGCCAGGGCATACAGCACCGCCGTCTTCAACCCGCTGAAACTGAAATCGAGCCGTTCGTCGTGCAAGAAAGAGCGCGGCAGCTTCACGGCATCCGCCTGGCCGCCCGCCGCCTCACGCTCCACGGCTGGCCCGCCCGGAAAACCCAGACCGAGCAGACTGGCCACTTTATCGAACGCCTCACCGGCCGCATCGTCGAGCGTCCCGCCGAGGAGGTCAAACCGCAACGCGTCGCGGCAATGAAACAGAACCGTATGGCCCCCGCTGACCACCAGGCCGACACACGGGAAAATGTCGCGCTCCGCCGCCAGCCGCGCCGCATAGATGTGGCTCTCGATGTGATTGACCGCGATCAGCGGCACATCCAGCACCAGCGCCAGCACCTTGGCCGCGCTGACGCCGACCAACAATGCTCCCACCAAACCCGGTGTGTTGTGTACGGCGATGCAGCCAATGTCTTCGAGCCGGAGATTCGCTCGCGCCAACGCCTCGTCCACGATGGGCAAGAGTCGTTGCAAATGGGCGCGCGCGGCCACCTCCGGCACCACTCCTCCGAAGCGCGCGTGCAACTCGGTCTGCGAGGCGACGACGTTGGAAAGAATCCTCGGCTCGTCCGTGAAAACGGCGGCCGCGGTCTCATCGCAAGAAGTTTCGATAGCGAGAATATTCGGCACGAAGAGTATCCCATCGACTCGAGGCCGCTACTTTCGAGCGCGGCGAAACAAACAATTCAATTTACGACAGGGTGGTTATGTGAAAACGTCGCGCGGTGCCACGGTCGATTCTCCCGCATTCGGCGGACTTGATTTCGAGCTTCCAGGGCTTGTCGGCTTTATTCGATCTGCTTTGGGATCAATGTCGCCGTTGCTCTCAGCGGGAAGGGAGAGCAAATCGACTGGCTTTGCTCCGTTTCCGCTTCGAGTCTGGGCCAAGCACCACAGTATCCAATCTCTTTTTGCGTTCCTCGATCGCTACTTCCAAGGTCAACTCATCTCCCCACTCGACTGGATGGTCGGTTGAGGCGAGGCCAAGGACGGTTGGGGAGGAGAAGTCATTCGAGGAATCTACTCTCCGAGAAGCCTACACTAACAAGGATAACAAACGAATGCCGAACCCTCAATTCGTAATTCCCTTCGTAATTCCCATGAACACGTCCTCGAGATCGATCTCCTCTTCCTTGAACATCTTCAATCGCAAGCCATTTTGCAGCAGCAATTCCGGAATAAAACTGCCGTCGTGTACGCTGTCGCTGAGCGTGACGCGCAGGCATTCCTCTTCCTCGCGCGCCTCGACCTTGAGGATGTCGAGATGGGCTTCGAGAAGTTCTCGGGCGGCGGCGTTCTTGCCTTCGCCGACCGTCACGAGATAAACCGTGTGCTGACGCACCTTACGGATGGCCGTCTGTACGTCGCCATCGAACTCCAGTTTGCCGCGCTCGATGATGCCGATTTTGTTGCAGATGTCGGCCAACTCCGGCAGGATGTGGCTGGAGACGAGGATCGTTTTGCCCATGTTGCGCAGCTCTTTGAGCAGGCCGCGCATCTCGATGCGGGCGCGCGGATCGAGACCGCTGGCCGGTTCGTCGAGCAACAACACCTGCGGTTCGTGCAACAGCACGCGGGCCAACCCGAGTCGTTGCGTCATGCCGCGCGAGAGACTCGTCACAAGGGCGTCGCGCTTGTAGCCGAGATCGACCAGATCTAACACCTGATCGACCTTGCGCCGTCGCTCAGGTCCTTGAATGCGATAGGCGGCGGCGAAAAACTCGAGATATTCCGTCACCTTCATGTCGTCGTAGACGCCGAAGAAGTCGGGCATGTAACCCATGAGGCGGCGGATTTCTTGGGCGTTGTTGTAAATCGAGTAGCCGCACACCGTCGCCTCGCCCCAGGTGGGGTTCAGCAACGTGGCCAGGATGCGCATGGTCGTCGTCTTGCCCGCCCCGTTGGGACCGATGAAGCCGTACACGTCGCCTCTTTCCAGCTTCAAAGTCAGCCGATTGAGGGCGTACAGATCGCCATACATTTTCGTGAGATCGCGAGTTTCAATCATAGTAGTCAGTAGTCGGTAGTCAGTAGTCGGTAGTCGGTAGTCAGAATGCTGAAGGAAGTAGCAAGGAGCTAAATCATACATTTTCTCCGTTGATTTCTACTGGCTACTGACTACTGGAATATAAATCCGCACATAGGTTTCTTGTTGCACATAGCCCGATAACGGCGGGCGCTGAGTTTGCGTTTCGGGCAGTTCGTCGAGCCAGAGTCGCGTTGGGCTGACGCCGTCTTGGGAGATCGTCTCGGCGCGGTCGTGGCGCGGCGGGGTGCGAGCGACCAGAATCGCCTCGGCCCGGTAGCGCCGCTGCGGTCCTTCGCCGTGGGCTTGGATGCGCCAGCCGGCATCGAGAAAGCGTAATCCAAAGTTTGATCGCTGTCCTCCTCCGGCGACGCCATGAAACAGAGCGGCACGCATGGTTTCGTGAGAAGCCAGCGACGGAGACGCGCCGCCCGACGCCGAGGGTATCTTGGCCGCGCGCGGCTGCCATATTTTCGAGGCGAACCAGTCGGCCAGCAAGTTCGGCTTCACGTCGCGCTCAAACAACGGCCCTACCTCGCGCGTCTCGCCGGGCGCGAGATCGCCGACGGCGTACCACTGTCCCTGAAAGAACAGAGCCGTTCCATGCAGTTCGCAGGGCAGCTGGTTTACCAGCGCGCCGCTCAGCGCCTTGCCGTCGCGGCTGAGGCGCAACTCCGCTTGGAAGGGCGCAGGGCGATCCTTCGATTTCCGATCCTTGAATGGGGCGCGCCACGAGGATGCGAACGCGCGCGTCGCCCATATGGGAATGGGCAACCGACGAAGTCCCCCCGCATCGGCGGTGTAATCGTAGGGCTGGCGAAAGAGGCTCTGCGACACGCTGCCAAGACTCGCTTCGGGACCGTCTGACGCGGCCAACTCCACCGGCGGTATCGGCGCGTCGGGATCGCCCACTTCCCAAGGGCCGCCCCACTCCGGCGCGACCGGCTCCAGCCCGATCGTGTAGTTCTCGATGCGCGGGCTAAACAGCGTGAACCAGGTCCGCCCGTATATTTGCCCCGACGCGCGCGCTTCGTTTTCTGCTAAATCGATCTTGTTTATAGGCAATTCGATTTCTACTAGGTCGATCTTATTTATGCGCAATTCGTCGCCCTTAACCGAATAGGCCGTCGCATAAGCGGCCACGCTGACAATCACCACCAGTGCGGGAAAGGTGATCCACGTCCATTCCAACCGCTTGAACACTTTTTTGAGCAACAGGTAGTCGAGCGGGCCTACAAGAACGATGTAAAACAGGACGAACAGCGCGACCCAGCCGAACGAGATGACCGGCACTTCGGGAAATGTCTCCAAGTTGCGCTTCAGATCGCCGGCCAATCCGCCTCCCGGCTCGTCGATGGGATTGGGATTGGGATTGGCGAGCGGCGCGCGGGGAGCGATCTCCTCGTGCAGTTTCTTCCAAAACGCGCTCTGGCCGTCCCAGTCGGAGAATGGCGGTGCATCCAGATCGAAGGGAACGAGTACCACGCGCCCCAGGCCGCAACTCGATTGCAGCACGACGGGCCTGATCTCACGATCGTTGTCGGTTGGATCTTCGTGGACTAGACCGAGCATTTTCGGGCCGGATTGCACGGCAACGAGGTCGATCGCGCCAATCGGCTTCCGGCGGGGATCGGCTCCGATCCACTGTTGTAAACTCGGCAGCGCGGGGCGAGTGACTTTGCTTTCCAGCACGCCGTCCACCAAAGGTACTCGTTCCAGAAACTTGGCCGCGCTCGCTTGGTTCCGCCCCACCGAAAAGACCAATCGGCCTCCGCGGCGCACCCAATCGAACAGGGCATCTCGCCGCGCCTGATCCATGTCGAGCAGACCTTGGGCGAACGCATCGCCGCTCGTGGTCAGTACGAGAACGTCCACCGCTTCGTAGCCGAACCAGCGATCCGGTAGGTCGGCGATTTTCTGAATCGATGCGAAGCCGGGAATTGGCTCGTTGTCGTCTTCCTCCGGGTTCTCCTTCTTGGCCGGTTCGGGTTTGACGGCGGCCTTCAGGCGAGGAAGCGGCGAACCCACGGTCAAGTACAACAACTCGCGCGGTTCGAGTATTTCTTGGTTCGCGGGATTGCGCGTCAGTTGGGAGATGGTCTGGGCGACGGAGCCGTCCGTCGTTTGTAAGGTCAGAGTGAACGTCGCTCCCGCGCTGCCGGGCCGGACGTAGGCGAAGATCACCCGTTCGCCGTTGGCCGCCATCGCCGGCACGGGCACGCGATAGCGATACGGCGTCGCTTCGCCGTCGAGGGATTCGACGACGACGAGATAGCGCTCGCCCAGTATATCGTCGGCCCCAGCCTTGAGTGGAATTTTTACCGGCGTCCACACGCCGTCGCGCGACCGTGCGACATTCGGACCATCGGGCAGTCCGATGCGCACTCCCTCTCGGTCGATGTGCGGCGGAGCGGAGGATAGTGCGATTGAGGGCAATAATCCCATCAGCAGAAGATAACCGAACGGACGAGCGGAGGGCGCAAACTCCCCGATACGTTTTCCTTTGGTGGGTTGAAACTCACCCCTCGCCATTGTCCCATCGGTTGCCTTCACGGTTTCTCCATCCGATCGCAGGCACAGGGACTGTGACGGCATCCGGGGCAGCCCTCCCCGTACTTCGCCTGCACCGCTGACGCAAGATCGACACCGGCGATATTGGCCAACGTGGCCAGCCAAGCCAACACATCGGCGAATTCGGCGGCACGCTCCTCGTCGCTGCCACTCCGCAACGCCGCCGACAACTCGCCCACTTCCTCCATGAACCACATGAACGTACCCTCGACGCCGCGCCGGCGATCCTTGGCGTCATAGGTATTACGGATGATGTCCTGCAATTGTTGGATGTTCACGATTTTTTTGCTGGATTCGAGGAGTGGGAATCCCGAGCCGCCGTGTTCAGTGTAGGACACGAGCGCCGCGCTCGACAAGAGGAGGCCGACTCACAAAGTTGCAATAAGGGCTTGGCACGGATCGACTTTCCGAATGCGGAGTCTGGAGCGAGGCCCTCCACGGCGGGCCTGCGAAGTATCCGAAGAACCCATTGCAATTCTTATCCAGGGCGTCGAGGAAGCGGTACGTGCTTTCGCCGTTCGAGTGTAGCCTGCTGGGATTGAACGCGATCGAGCGATCCTCGACGGGGCGAGTATCGATCGGTCCCTGATCGATGCGGAGGCGGGCGAATAGATTAGCTTGAGGTTTCAGGGTGCCATCGGAGTACCCGCAATATCCCAACTTTGCCAAGAGGTCTTCATGTATAAGCGAATCACCTTCCTTCTGATCGCGGCTCTCACAGGCTCCGTCTTGTTGGCCGCTCCAGTGCGCAAGTACGACGACAAAGGAACCCCACCCTTCAAAGTACTGAAAGAGGGTGAGCATCCACCGCTGGATGCCTACGACAATTTCGTCATCGGGCCGAAGTATGTGCCTGCGCCGGAGCGCAAAGTGGTCGAGGACGTTCCTAAAGGGAAGGTGGAGCAGTTCACCATCGACTCGAAGGAAACCAAGCTCTTCAATCCCGGCATTGCTCGCAAGCAGTTCGGCAAGGTGGACCCGGACAACCCGAAGACGCTGATCGTCGAGACCCACAAGATCGACTACAAGCGCAGGGTCGGAGTGTACATTCCCGCGCAATACAAGGAAGGTACCGAAGCGCCGTTCATGGTGGTCCACGACGGCCCCGGCTTGGGGATGAAGACCATCCTCGACAACCTGATCGCCCAGAAGCGGATTCCTCCCCTCATCGTCATTTCCATTGCCAACGGCGGCGGCGACGCCCAGGGGCACGAGCGCGGCAAAGAATACGACAACATGAACGGCGACTACGCCGAGTACATCGAAACGGAAGTGTTGCCGCGCGTGGAGAAAAACTACAAGGTGAAGCTGACGAAAGACCCCGATGGCCGCGCGGCGATGGGCATCAGTTCCGGCGGTTCGGCGGCGCTCATCATGGCCTGGTTTCGCAACGATCTCTATCACCGCGTGCTGACCATATCGGGCACATTCGTGAATCAAGCGTGGCCGTTCGATCCGAAGTATCCCGACGGCGCATGGGGCTTCCACGAAACGCTCATTCCCAACAACCCGAAGAAGCCTCTCCGCATTTTCCTCTCCGTGGGCGATTCGGACTTGCTCAACCCCAACGTCATGCGCGACGGCATGCACGACTGGGTGGAGGCCAATCATCGCATGGCCAAGGTGCTGAAGGCCAAAGGTTACGAATATCAGTATCTGTTTTGTCGCGGTGCCGGTCACGGCGTCGGCAACGCCCAGTCGCAGTTTCTCCCGCACGCCATCGAATGGGTCTGGAAAGGCTACACGGCGAAGGAAGGCAAGTAGCCTTCAGCGGCTCGGTTCCACGCTCGCCCACCTTCTCGCCCCCTGGCCGAACCCTCGCGGTTGGAGTCAGTGTTCTTGGGAGACGATTTGTCGCAATTCGATCTGATAGCAACTCGTCGTGCCGTTGCCGGTGAAGAGCGAGCGCGAGTCGGGGGCGAAGGATAGTGCCTTGATTTGCGTGTCCAGTTCCATCCAGCCGCGCGAATCGCCGGTGTAGGCATCCCACAGACGCAGGGCGCGGTCGTCGCCGCCGGAAGCGAGCCAGCGTCCGTCGGGACTGTAGGCGACACAGGTAACGGCGTCGAGAGGTCCGGTCAGCTCAGCCGCCTGTTGCTGAGAGTCCACGTCCCAAACGATGACGCTTTGCGTCAGAGTGGCCGCGGCGAGGTGTTGGCCGGACGGATGGAACGAGAGGCTGCTCGTTCCGCCGGGAAGAATGGCGAGCGGCTGGCGTGCATGGAGATCCCAGAGGACGACGCGGCCTTCGGGACCGCGCGGAGCCAGCCAGTTGATGCCGCCGATAGCCAACAACCGCCCTTGGGGGTGAAAGGCCAACGCCTCGACGCTGCACCCGGAAACGGCGTCGGGAATCAAAAACGGTTCGCCGTCCGGCACGGTCCACAACCAGACATCGCTGCAGCGCACTCCCGCCGAGGCCAAGAGATTGGAATCCGGATGAAACGCCAGAACAGTGATCGGCGCGGCTTGGCCGACGAAGCAGCGTTCGCGTCGTCCGTCGTCAGCTTGCCACAGCCATAGTGTCTCGCGGTCGGCCTCCGGGCCTTCCGGCGATGCCAGGCTCCCAGCGTACCAGCGTCCGTCCGCGCTCGCGGTGAAGGCGCGCAACGGCTCGTTGCCTTCCAACTCGATGATCTGCTCGGTTGTGGCCGTACTCCAAACCCGCAACGGCGAACCGGCGGCAAGACCCGCCAACCGTTTGCCGTCACCACTCACCGTAACGCAGGTTCGCGCCAACAGCGGATCGATGGCCGGGGGGAGCAGCGTATCGCTGGCGGAATCCCAAACGTGGATGACGCATCCCGCACCGGCCGAGGCCAACGATTGACCGTCGAGGCTAAACGCCAGGCAGCGAATCTCACGAGCATGATCGCGGCGCACGGTAAGGGTTTGATAGCTTTGCGTATCCCACAGATGAACGCTGGGGGAGGAATCGGCGCAGGCGAGTAGGCGTCCGTGCGACGCGAAGGCCAGCGCCTGTAGCTGTCCTTCGTGGCTGTTGAGCAAAATGAGAGGTACGGCGGCCTGCGTATCCCACACGCGGGCGGTGGCGTCCCATCCTGCGGAAACGAGGCGTCGTCCGTCGGGATGCCAGGCCATCGCCGGGATGCGGTCGGTATGTCCGAGCAGGCAGCCGAGCATCTCGCTCGTGACGACATCCCACAGGTAGATGCTGCGATCCTCGGTGGCGACGGCAATTTTTCTGCCGTCCAGGCTGAAGGCCAGTGCGCTGACGGCCGATGGAGGAGCGGCGTTCGAGGGAGAGATTGGTCCGTGCAGTTCGTAGGCCAAGCGTCCGCCGACGTAATCCCACAAACGGACGATGCCGTCGTCGTGACCACTGGCCAAAAGCAAGCCGCTCGACTGAAACGCCAATGCCGTCACCCACGAGCGTTGCGGCCAACACGCCGTCAGTTCGCCGTTGTGCGTCTCCCAAAGGCAAACCTCATCGCTGCCGGCGGCGAGATAGTGGGCCGAACTGCTGAAGCACCATACCGAGGCCGGGTCGGCCAACTCGTGCCAGCCGATCTGTCGCCGAGTGTCCAAATCCCAATGCCGCAGCACGCCCGGTTCCTCGACCGACCACAAACTGCCGTCCGGCGCGAAGCGCAGCGCCAACAGTTCGCCGTCGGTATGGAACGGACGCGCGCCGAAGATACGATGAGGTAAGGAGGAACCCAACGGAGCGGAAGAATCGGTCAACGCAATCATGTCCTAACTTTACACCAAATTTTACTGGCGTGTCGTACAAAGTACGAAGTACAAATGAAGGAACGCCCCAACGGACAAGGATGACGGCCATCCTTAAGCCGCTGCGCGTTTATTTCTTCGGGATGGAACGATAGGGATGGGCGAATTCGCCTTTATCGACTGGCTGCGCCAACGAACGCCTTCCGCCGAGCGCGTTCTGTTGGGGCCGGGGGACGACACCGCCGTCTTACGCTGGCCGAGCGGAGCGGATTGTCTGGTCACGACGGATATGCTGCTGGAAGGCAGTTGTTTTCGGCTCGCCGAGACGCATCCCGGTTCCGCGGGAGCGGGTACGGCCCGGCAGATCGGGCGCAAAGCGCTAGCTGTCAATCTGAGCGACATCGCCGCCATGGCTGGCATTCCGCGAGCCGCCGTCGTCAGCGTCGGTCTGCCGCGCCGAGGCGGACGATCGTTGGCCGAACAGCTATACTTAGGGATGCGCGAGATGGCCGATGCCTACGACACGGCCATTGTGGGCGGCGATACCAACAGTTGGGATGGCCCCCTCGTCATCAACGTCGCGCTCCTGGGCGAGACGACGCCCCGAGGCGCGGTCAGTCGCAAGGGCGCGCGGCCCGGCGACGCACTGATTGTGACGGGGCCGTTGGGCGGGAGCATCCTGGGTAAGCACTTAGACTTCACGCCGCGCGTCCAAGAAGCGTTGGCTCTGCACGCCGCCGTCGATTTGCACGCCGCCATCGACATCAGCGATGGTCTCGCCGCCGATGTCGCCCACCTGTGCCAAGAGAGCGGCTGCGGCATCGCCCTCCGCGCCGAATCCATCCCCATCGCCGACGCCGCTCGTGCGATGCCGGATAAACGCACGGCTTTGGAACACGCTCTTGGCGATGGCGAAGACTTTGAGCTGGTCTTCGCTGTTTCACCCGCCGACGCCGCAACGCTGTTACGCTCTCCACCGATTCCTGGATTGACCGTCATCGGAGAGTGCCTCGCCGAACCGGGGCTATGGCTGGAAAAGGACGGCCAACGCCTACCCCTGCCTACGCTGGGATATGTACACGAGCTGGAATAAATTGGGTTAGCCTCGAGGCGGACGGTTCGCGCTCCGCTTCGCGTCGCGGCTAATCGCACCCATGTTGCTACCCAATCTTAGGAGTGAATCGAATGCGTCTTCCAATTCTCACGTTGACTGCTCTCGCATGGTTTGGCGGCCTCGTTCGTGCCGATAACTGGCCCGGCTGGCGCGGACCAAACGGGGATGGTCTCTCCCACGAGAAGAACCTCCCGCGAACGTGGAGCGAGAAAGAGAACGTCCGTTGGAAGACGCCCATTCCCGGCAAGGGACATTCCTCGCCCATCGTGTGGGGAGATCGAGTCTTTGTGACCACCTGCCTCGAAGAGAAGGGCGAGCGCGTGCTGATCTGTCTCGATCGCCGCGATGGTTCCATTGTCTGGCAGCGCGTCGTGCTGACCGCCAAACTCGAAAAGAAGCATCCGCTCAACAGCTTCGCCAGCGCCACGCCCGTCACCGACGGCGAACACGTCTGGGCCGCCTTCCTCGCTTATCCCGAAATGCAGGTGGCCTGCTACGACTTCAAGGGCAATAAAGTCTGGGCACGCTCGCCCGGCAAACTACTCTCAGTCCACGGCTTTTGTAGTTCGCCGATCTTGCACAAAGGTCTCGTCATCCTCAATGGCGATCAAGACGCCAAGGCGTATCTGGTCGCATTAGACAAAAAAACCGGCGAAGAACGCTGGCGCGTCGACCGGCCCAATCGCACGCGCTCCTACTGCACGCCCATCCTCATCCACGCCAAGAAGAGACCGGAGGTGACGCAACTCGTTCTCAGCGGCAGCAAATCGGTCACCGCCTACGACGCCGACAACGGTAAGCCGCTGTGGATTCTCGACGGTCCCACGGAACAGTATGTGGCGAGTCTGGTGTATCTCGACGACATTCTTTTCCTGACGACGGGCTTTCCCGAATACCACCTGATGGGTCTCAGCCCCGAAGGCGAGGGGAACATCACGAAAAGCAGATACGTCCGCTGGCACATTCCACACAAGATCAATGGCCGCGACGGTGCGTCCTACGTCCCTTCACCGATTGCCGCCGGAGGCCATTTCTACGTCGCCTCGGATACCGGGTTTCTGAGTTGTTTGGAGCCACAGAATGGGAACCGGCTGTGGAAAAAGAAACTGGCGCGGCACATCAGCGCCTCGCCCGTGTTGGCGGATGGATACCTTTATTTTGTGGACGACGACGGTATCGCTTACGTTCTGAAGGCGAACGCCGAGTTCGACGTGATTCACAAAAATAAGCTGAACGACGAGTGCTACGCCTCCCCTGCCATCTCGGAGGGACAGATTTTCCTTCGCGGTTTACACAATCTGTATTGCATCGGCGCGCATTCGGGCAAATGAACCTCCTGCGCTCTCGATCCGCATTTCCTTCCCTCTCGGCGATTCGCCCTCGTCGCCTGGACGGTTCGTCTCGCATGGCGTGGCCATGCGAGACCGTTGGATGAGAGATTACCTCAACCAGCGCCAGAGTCGAACGGTGCCGTCTTTTCCCGCGGTCAAACACTGCCGGCCATCGGGAAGCACTACGACATTCAGCAATCCCCCGTCCGCTCGTTCGGACACGCCCAGCAATTTGCCGGACGACACATCCCAAAGATGGACGTGGGGATCGGTCTCATCGCCGCAGGCCACGATGCGCCGGCCGTCGGGAGTGAAGGCCGCACACTCGACGCGATTCATCGACCCTTGAAAGCGCTTCACCTCTTTGCCATCGGCCACGTTCCACAAACGCACCGTCTTGTCGAAACTGCTGGAGAGCAGCGTTTTCCCATCTTTGGAAAAGGAAAGATTCGTCACCTCCATATTGTGCCCCGGCAAAGAGCGAATCTCCGTTCCTTTGTCCACGTCCCAAATCCGTATCGTTCCCGGAGTCGCCTCCGCCGTGAAGTGACCGGCCGCCAGTAACTTGCCGTCCGGCGACACGGCCAAGCAGCGCACCATTCCACGCACGTTCTTGAAGGATCGCATTGATTTTCCGGTCGCTGTATCCCAAACACGGATCGACTGATCCCAGGCTCCGCTGATCGCGCGTTTGCCGTCCGCCATCAAGAGCGTTCCCCATACCGTCTGCTCGTGCCCCGTCATGGCGTGGACGATATTGCCCGTCTTCAAGTCGAAGAGATAGACTTTATCCCCGCCTGCAATCACCTGCCGCCCGTCCGCGGAGAAGGCCAGCGACCAGTAGCCATTGTGATGTTCTCCGAACAAGCGAATCTGTTTTCCAGCGGCTAGATCCCAATACCGAATGCCGTCTCCACCGGCCGTAATGGCACATTTACCGTCGGGAGACAAGGCGACGCGCCGCACCCATCGCATACTCGGCTCGTTGTTGAGGTTCGTATGCTCGCCCAGAACGCGGACCATCTCGATATTGACGGCAGAAATAGCGTAGGAAGCCCGCGCTGCGCGCAGCCGCACATCGGGATCGACGGTCAAGTCGGACGCCGTTCTCTCTAACGTCGTACTCGCCACGGAACCCAGAGCCACGAGGCGTCGCACGGCCTCCTCGCGCTCCTGAAAGGTTTTTCCATCTAGCTGAGCGATGAGCTTTTCGAGCGCCTTGCTCTCGGTCGAGGATTGGTCCTTTTCCGACTTCGCCTCTCTACCCAACGCGGTCGAGAGAATACTGGCAATGAGGATGGGACACAGAACGAATCGCATGACTTGAACGCCTCTCGGTTTCTGGGGCAAACGGAGTTCGCTTCAAATAGTATATGCGCGTTGGCTCGTTGGACACAGTGTCGCCCCTCAATTCTGGCCGAACGATGACCCGTCCGTCGGATTCCGCAAAACGGAGCGCCTCGAGCTTGCCGCGCGGATACATTAACCGTGCCGCGCGACTCTCGGAAAGCGGAGCGGCGGAAGTCGTGGTTCGCCAGCCGAGTCTCCCCTCCTGCCCGTGTGAGTGCGGAAATGCTTACGGTTCATGTCCGCGTTGTGGATGCCGTGGGAAAGCCGACCCCGGTGCGTCTGCGGTTGACCGACGCCGCCGGCGTCGGTCACATGCCGTTTGGACGAACGGCGACGACGGCCCTCGATTCCAAGGCAAGGGTAGGGGGACAAGTGCGCCTTGGCGATGTCGATTACGCCCATATCGACGGCACCTGCGAAGTGCAACTTCCGCCCGGCCCCATTCGCATGGAAGCCCATAAGGGACCGGAATATGAGGTAATCCTTCGCGAGGTACTCCTGGGGCCGGGGAAAATCGCTCTGAGATCGACCATCGAACGCGCGTTCGATTGGCGTTCGCGCGGCTGGTACTCGGGAGACGGCCGAGCGCACGAACTGTCGCCGCACGCGGCTCGCTTGGAGGGTGCGGCCGAGGGATTAGACGTCGTGAATCTGTTGGCTACCGATTACGTCGCGCTGTTGGCATTCAGCGGATCACAACCGGCGCTGGAAGGGGTGCCTTATGTTGTCGTCAATACGATGAATAGCCACCCCACATTGGGGACCGTGGCGCTGTTGAATTGTCACCGCGCGGTCTATCCGCTACGTTTCGGGACGCCGGATGCGCGCGACGATTGGTCCGTCGTCGATTGGTGCGATCAATGCCATCGCAAGAAAGGTCTCGTTGTGTCGCCGGATCTGCCGCGTTGGACGCAAGAGCATCCGCAGGGAGAAGCATTGGCGGCTCTATTGCTCGGTAAGATCGACGCCTTCGAGATTTGCCATTTAGGCGATCCACAAGGGGAGAAAAGCCTCGCCGACTGGTATCGACTGCTCGCCTGTGGGGTTCGGAAGCCGTTGATGGGTTCCAGCGGCAAGATGAGTAATGCCACAGTCCTCGGAGCGGTTCGTACCTACGCTCGTCTGGAACCGGGATGTGATTTCAGGTACGGTTCCTGGATCGAGGCGGTGCGCGCCGGCCGAACCTTCATCACCGAGGGACCATTGTTGTCCCTGACGGTGAACGGGCTTGAACCCGGCGCGTTCGTGTCGCCACCCGACGACAAGCAACTGGCGCGCGTGGCAATCGAGGCGTGCAGCGTGACGCCGTTCGATCGTTTGGAATTGTTGTATAACGGCGAAGTCGTGGCACGATGCGAGGCGAGCGCGGATAAACGCCTGGAAAAACTGGAAGTCGAAGTGCCTCTCGGCGCGAGTGGCTGGCTGGCGGCGCGCTGTCTGAAAGGCGAAACCGTCCGCGCTCACACCTCACCGGTCTATGTGCGGATCGAGGGCCGCCCCGTGTCCGCGCATGCGGATACCCTCGCTCCGTTCCTTGCCGTGCTGGAGCGCACACTGGCATGGGTGCGAAACGAGGCGCGATGCGACAAGAAAAGCCGGCGCGAACAACTGGTGCAGACGTTGGAATCCGCACGGCAGGTGTTGACTCGCCGTACTTCTTGACGGTCCAGCGCTCCTCGACTCCGCCCTCTACTCGGAGGCGAGGGGAGGAGCGAACTCACGGGAGAGTAAAACGGTGCCGCGCCGATACCTCGTATTGCTACTCATTCCCGTCGTCCTCATCTTGGCCGGCACGTTGGGCTACTACTTGATTGAGCCGAGCTATTCGCTGTTCGACGCCCTGTACATGACCGTCATTACCCTGACGACGGTGGGGTACGAGGAAGTACATCATCCGTTGTCGCGGCACGGTCGCGTGTTCACGATGGCACTTCTGCTCATCGGCGTATTCGTGTTCTTCTACACCATCACCGAGCTATTGCGCTCGGTCGTAAGCGGCGAAGTAAGGCAATTGTTGGGGAGGCAGCGCATGGAGCGGAGTTTGGCGGGACTTAAGAACCATATGATAATCTGCGGCTATGGGCGCATGGGTCGGCGCGTCTGCGAAGAGTTCTCGCGCCAGGGGCTGCCGTTCGTTCTCATCGACCGGCGCGCCGAGCTGTTGCAAGATTTCGAGGTGCCTCACGGCATCGCGCTGCCCGGCGATGCCACCTCGGACGAGGTACTCAAACATGCCGGAGTCGAGCGTGCCCGCGCCCTGGTGACGGTCGCCGCTTCCGACGCCGACAATCTGTTCATCACCCTTAGCGCGCGATTGCTCAACGACAAGCTGTTCATCGTGGCGCGCGCCGAAGGCGAGTTGGCCGAGGAAAAACTGCTCCGCGCAGGAGCCAATCGGGTGGTTGCGCCCTATGTCATCGGCGGCACCAAGGTAGCGATGGCGGTGCTGCGTCCCGCCGTGGTCGATTTCATCGAATTGGCCACGCGCACGGAGCATCTCGATCTGCAGATCGAAGAGACGTTGATCCAATCCGGCAGCAAGTTGGACGGTGCCACCCTGCACTCCAGCGGCTTACGGCAAGAGCTTGGAGTTATCGTCGTGGCCATCAAAAAGGCCGACGGGCATCTCGTTGCCAACCCTCCCGGCGACGCAAGAATGGTGCCCGGCGACACGCTGATCGCCCTCGGACCTCGCAAGGGGTTGGATCGCGTCGATGTCTTGGCGAGCAAGTAGCAAATCGGCGACTCGACTCGACCGAATTGTGAAGATGCTCTTGACAGCGAGCAACACCTTTTGTATTAGCCCCACCCTCGCACTTAACGCATGGACTTGTCTGGGCGACGCCGATCTCGGCCAAGCGTCTTTCCCTTTTGGGGACGATCGCTTGCCGAGGAAGGATACCGTCGTCAATCGTGGGGCGATCCGCGCGAAGGGGTTCGCGCGGAGTTCGTGCAAATGCGAGACGTGGCCGTTGGGTGGCACGGGGGGCGAACGCGCAATCCGCGCGCACGGAGCGCTCGCGCCGAACGGCAACGACGAAGGGATCGACGTACAAAAACGTGATTTTCTCTTCAGGGAACCACGGCGAGTCGTCGATAGAGGATTAGCTAACGGCCCCTTTTGGGCCGTCACGGACGGGGGTTTGGCAAGAGGGGGTTCGGTGCCCGCGAGGGCGAGCAGAGAATGCGACGAGCCGCAAACCGCTCCGACGACGGGGGAGTCGCGGAGTGGACCACGATACGGCTTCGCAAGCTCCAGAACGACTGTGAAACCAGGGGACGCCGGCTCGGCGTTGCCAACCGATTGAGGCGAAACGCGGCGGTTGGAATAACGGAAGACGCATCGCGAGCAACCGGCTCGCAACGAACGCTTCCCAGGTATCGACAGTCCGACTTTCTTTCCCAATTGTCTCCGCTCGGAGTGCGAGCGTCGAAAGCGACGCCGTCCGCTCTGCGCACGGGGAACGATTGGGTGGGACCGAATGACCACTTGCCTTACAGCAGGGAGGAGTCCATGGCGACACATGTGGACGTGGATATTCAGCAAGTTTGGCGCGAGTATCGAGCGCATCCGAGCATCGAGTTGCGCAATCAACTCGTCGAACGCTATTTGCCGCTCGTCAAATACAATGCCGAGCGTATTTGGGCGCGATTACCCGATGGCGTCGATCTCGACGACCTCATCAGCGCGGGAGTCTTTGGCCTGATGGATGCCATCGACGCCTTCGATCTCGAACGCGGCGTGAAGTTCGAGACCTATTGCGTGCCGCGTATCCGAGGTGCCATGCTCGACGAGCTACGCACCATGGATTGGGTGCCGCGGCTGGTTCGCAGCAAGGCGACGAAGATGGAAGAAGCGCGCAAAACGCTCGAAGCCGCGCTCGGTCGCCCGCCGCGCCCCGATGAAATGGCCCTACGACTCGATGTCAGCATCGACGAGTACAACAAAATGGTCGGCGATGCCACTGCCGTTAGCCAAGTCAGTCTCAACAAAAAATGGTACGAGACCGACAGCTACAAAGACGTGCGCGAGATCGACATTCTCGAAGACAAGAAGGCCGAAGATCCCACGCACCGTCTGCAAAACCGCGATCTGATGCGGCTCGTCACACGCGGCCTAAACCGCAACGAGCGGCTCATCATCATTCTTTACTATTACGAAGACATGACGATGAAAGAGATTGGCGCGACGCTCGATCTCAGCGAGTCTCGCGTCAGTCAGATGCATTCGAGCATCGTTGCCCGTTTGCAAACGCAGCTGGCGCAGCGGCGTCCCGAGTTCAGCAATTAAACGCTCGATACCAAGGTCGGTGCCAGAGTTGCCGGGTGGATACATCACCGCCCGGCAACTAGCGCTGCCGGTTCGCCGAGCAGAAGGGCATCGCCTCGCGGATCAATTCGCGCAAACCGGCGTCGTCGATACGTTGGATGGCTTCCTCGGGGACGAGCCAACAGCGTTGGCGAAGGTCGCGTTCCGGCCAGCGTTCGGCCACGTCCGTCACATTCATTACGAAAATCGTGACGTGACAAGTAAAGCCCGACTTCTCGTAGAGATAAGTGCCGATGGGATCGGACTGTAGCACGCCGACCAAGCCGGCCTCCTCCCATGCCTCTTGCAAGGCGATCTCCGCGGACGACTTACCCGGTTCCAAACAGCCCTTGGGCACTACCCAGCGTTTGCCGCCGCGCGAAGACACGACACAAATACGATCGCCATCGATCGGAATGACGCCGGCTTGACGAATCACACTTGAAGAGCTTGGCATGTCGATCCCCGCGCAACCAAGAAATCTCGCCTCTGTATAAAATGTCCTAAAAGGCACTGCCGGGTCAAGAAGGGTTCGCGCATTTTCGCGCAATCTACTTGTCTTTCTGAAGAAATGGGATGTGTGCCAAGATGTATCGCCCGATCATTGCGGCGCGCCCTCGCGGAATGTGTCGGGAGGAGGTTGCCGATCGTCTTCGGGACGAATGCGGTCGTCTTCGGATGTCGGCCGCTGGCTTGGGGTGTGGCGGGAGTCGTTCCAGCTCTCGCGCGCCAAGTCGTCGAGCCGTTCCGGCGCGACGTGCCATTCGTCCTGATAGGCGTTCACAAACTCTTGAGCCACCCCGACGAGCGTCATGTCCCGATCGGTGATCTCCCTGGCCCGAATGGAGTTGAACTGCACCACGACGGCGAGAATCACCCAAAGGATTAACATCACCACGGAGCCGACGCACAAGAGTCCTCCCAAATCGTCGCCCCTGGCATTGTTGTCGAGCGACACGGCCCAAGTGACTCCGCCAAGCAAAAGGATGCCGAACAGGCTGCCGACCACCAAAAGCTGTCGTGCGAGCCAATGGTTTTTATGCGCCTCGCACAGCGGGGCCTCGACCGTTCGCCGTTTGGTAGTGACGGCCGCGACGATCGCGAAGGGGACCAGCCCGCAGACAAAGAGTAGAATCCACACCCAAGATGGAAACCAAGAGAATCGCTTGCGCTTAAAAAGCGCCGCGGGTTCGCCGCATTGCATGCACAGATCCGGCAACGCGGTCACTCGCTCGTCGCCAGAGTACAATCGTAGATCTGCCATAACCAGTTCTCCGAGGTTGCCCAACGCGGTTGGTAAAGCGATAGTAGGCGGTTGCATTTATTTGGTCAAGTAACGTAGCGAGACATTTTCCATGAGCGCATCGATCTTCGATCCTTTGACCCTGCCGCCCTTGTGGACGGCGGATCTGCCCGGCATCGGCGGACGTATCAAGGTGCGACTCGACGATTTCGAGGTCGAAGAGATTCCGGCCTATCCACCCTCTGGCGCGGGCGATTATTTGTACCTCTGGATCGAAAAGCGCGACATGGGGGCCGAGTTTTTCGCGCGGCAAGTGGCGCGTCGATTGGGCGTGGATGCGGCGGAGGTCGGCACTGCGGGGTTAAAGGATCGCCGCGCGGTGACACGGCAAATGGTATCGGTGCCCGCCGTCGTCGAACCGCGCCTGAACGAGTTGGAAGGGGACGGCATACGTCTGTTGAGCGTCAACCGCCATACCAACAAGTTGAAGCCGGGCCATCTGCACGGCAATCGATTCCGCATCGTGGTGCGCGAAGCCCACGCCGATGCCGTTCGCCGGTTGCCGCCTTTGTTGGAGCGCGTGCGCCGCGATGGCTTGGCCAATTTCTACGGCGAACAACGCTTCGGACGCGAAGGCGAAACGGTCCTCCTCGGCTTATCGATGTTGCGGAGAGAGCCGCCGCCGGAGGGGGCGGGCGCGAGCATCCGTAAGCCATTTCTACGCAAGTTAGCGCTGTCGGCGGCGCAATCGGCCCTGTTCAATCACTATCTGGCCGCACGCATGAAAGAGGGGCTTCTGCGAACCGTGCTTCGCGGTGATGCCATGGCGCGTTGGCCCTTCGGTGGGATGTTCGTGGCCGAAAATGTCGTGCGCGAACAAGAACGCTTGGAGGCGCGCGAGATCGTCGGTGCAGGACCAATGTTTGGACGGAAGATGTTTCGGGCCGCCGAAACTGCCGCCGAGCGCGAGGCAACGACACTGGCCGATTCCGGATTGACACCGATGGCCTTCCACGACTTCGGCAAACTTCTCTCCGGCACGCGGCGGCACAATCTCGTTTATGTGGATGATCTTCAGGCCGAAGTGGAAGCGGAAGGCGTTCGATTGTCCTTCAGCCTCCCAGCGGGCAGCTACGCCACCGTCCTGTTGCGCGAACTCACCAAGAGCGACCTGTCCAGCAACGATTAGCCTCGACGAAGACAAGCCGGAGGGGAAGGGCAACCAACGCCTCCCTCCGGCTCGCGAAATCGAGCGATGTTCGTTCTCCGTCGGGTCAACGCAGGCCGAACCCGAAAGCGGAGAAATAGGGATTGTAGGTAACGATATTGTAAGGGTTGTAGTTGTACGGATTGTAGTAGGGTATGCCCGTCGTCACATACGGATTGTACGTTGGATAAAAATAGGGGTTAAAGGGGTTGTAGAGGGCATTGTACAGCTGTGTCTGAATCCGCAAGGTGTTCAGAGCCGCGACTTGGTTGAGGTTCAAACCCAGCGGCGTGTAAGTGAACGAGTTGGCATAGGGTATGATGGGCGGCGGGGTGGCCACGAACGCGCGCGGCGGGATGTACGGAACCACCGGCGGAACGTAAGGCCGAACCATGGGAACGAAGGGCCGAACCGGAGCATAGGGCCGGATCGGTCCATAGGGTGGACGAAACTGAGCCTGGATCGAAGCCTGCGACAACGCGAGGCCGACTAGTCCCAGCAGCGATACCAAACCGAAGAAACGCCAAGAACGGTTCATGGGAGATTCCTCTCTGCGATTAGGGCCGGCAAATGCACCACCGTCTGCCCACTCGACTCTTCCGCATAGTCTCATTATGAGCGATTGTCGTACCGAACACGAGCCTTTTTTTGACATTGGCACGACGTTGGACATAACCGTATTCAAATCATTAGGTTGCATCAAATGCCCTCGCTCGGTATTTGCCGACGAATCTCTAAGTGTCGCGGAAAGACACAACGGAATGTGTCAAGATGACACGGTTTATCCAAGCGAGGACATGCGGAGCGCGTCCAAATCGGATCGTGCCTTCTCACTTCAAAATGGGCAGGTCTATCGTGCGTTTCGCTTGCAAGGCCGGGTCGAACAGTTGGCGCGTGGCTTCGGAGTCAAGGTTGTCTTTGGTGACAACGTATTCGCCGGTACCGAGATTCATGCCTCCGCCGGAGACATCGACGCCTTCGAGATGCTTCACCAGCGTCCATACGCCGAGGTAGCCCATGCGATAGGGATCTTGCACGATCGTGCCGTCGATGTCGCCTTCGCGGATCGCCTGTAACAGGGGTTCAGAGGAATCGAAGGCCACGAATCGTACTTTGCCGTTAAGCCCCTGACTGCGCAGCGCGTTGAGCATTCCGGAGGAACTGGACTCGTTCACCACGAATAAGCCATCCAGTTGGTCCCTGAATCGCAGCAGCAGCGGCCCGGCGTTTTTCTCGGCCTCGTTCACGGTCGCGCCGGCATACTGATCGGACGACAGCAAGGTAAACGACTTTCCGGATTTCTTTTGTTCGTCAAGATAGTCGAGGAATCCCTGCTCGCGCTGTTCGGTGCTTTCGGAGCCTACGGCGTAGCGAAGCAGGGCGATGTGGGGATTGCTTTTGCCGTCTTTGTCCAGCACTTCGAGAAGGCGTTTCGCGGCCAGACGGCCACCGTTGTGGTTGTCGGTGGCGACGTACTTGACGATCAGATTGGGGCGATCCTTCAATCGTTCCGCGTCGAGCCCCGAGTCGATGATGACAACGGGAACGCCCTTTTCCACCACATCGGCGACACAATCGAACGTGCGTTTGCTGTCCTGCGGCGCGAGTACCAGGCCATTAATTCCCGAACCGACCTTGAGATTGACGAGATTGATTTGCTCGCGTCCCTCGTTCTCCTTTTGCGGCCCGTCCCAATCGATGGCCACGGAAACGCCTTGGGCGCTGAGGTCGGACGCCGCCCGCTCCGCGCCGCGATGGATCGACTGCCAGAATTCGTGCGTCAATCCTTTCGGAATCACGGCGATGCGGTATTTGACATCGGCGCGGGGCGGGCCGCACCCGGAGAGCAGCGCCGCAACGGCGGCCACGAACAAATAAGCCTTTCGAGGCATGGTTTCCCCTTCCTCACGATGCGGCACGGTATTTCGGCGGTGTCTTTAAGGTAGTGGCTGTGTCCAAAGGGGTCAAGCCGATGGTGGGAAAGGATCGCCGCGATGCACGGAGGAGGTTGAGGGGCAAGCCATATGTGTAGCTCTTCTTGCCCAGAGTGCCGAGGGAAACAGGCTTTCACAAGGGTTCTTTACCCGTTGCCGCGTCCTCGAATGAGTCTCCTCGTTGACGAGGCCGTGTCCATGAGGCTATAATTGGGAGAATTTGTATTCGGCCCATAATGCCTCGACGGCAAAGTTTCGTTTCGCGGAACTCTTTTCTTGGGAGTGCCATGTCCTCGGAATCCGCCGCAAAAGGGCCGCGCCGGAACATCCGGATCGGCAAATATGAAGTCCTCTCGCACATCGCCACGGGGGGCATGGGAGCCGTCTACAAAGCGCGCGATACCGAGAGCGGCGAAGACGTTGCCTTGAAGGTGTTGTCGCCGGAGATGGCGGCCAAACCGGTGATGGTCGAACGCTTTCGCCGCGAGGCCAAACACGCCGCCAAACTGCGCCACGAAAATATTGTCACCCTCCACGAGTTCGGCGAAGCCAATCGAACTTACTATCTCGTCATGGAGTTCGTGGACGGGATCGATCTGCACGAGTTCAGCAATAAGCAAGGCCCGCTCGACCCCAAGGAGGCACTGGAGATCGTTCTACAAGCGTGCCGCGCGCTCGATCACGCCTATCGCCAAAACGTCGTGCATCGAGACATTAAACCGTCGAATTTTCTGTTGACGGAGCAAAACGGCAAGCGCGTGGTCAAACTGACCGATCTCGGTCTGGCGCGCGAGGCGAATAACGAAGAGTTTCGCGTTACCCGCGCCGGCACGACCGTCGGCACGCTGGACTATATGTCGCCGGAACAGGCGCGCGACAGCGGTTTGGCCGACATTCGCAGCGATCTCTATTCCCTCGGCGGCACTTGGTATCATTTGCTGTCCGGGCACGCGCCGTTCCCCAAGGGCGGACTCGGCGAGCGTCTACACCGCATTCTCAACGAGATTCCGCTGGACATCCGCGCCTGTAATCCCCACGTCTCCGAAGACATGGCCGCCGTCGTGCATCGCCTATTGGCCAAGCGCCCTTCGCAGCGCTATCAAACGCCTGCGGAGTTGCTGCGCGATTTGGAAGCCTTGCAACGCGGCGAAGTACTGTTGTCCCCGCGCCAAGCCTTAGAACACCTCGCGCAACAGGAAGAAACCCCGCCCAAACCGCCGAAGAATAAGAAGGCTTCTCGCTCCGCCGACGGTCGCCGTACTCCGCGCTCCGTGTCCAATCGCGTCCGCGTCGATGGCAAATCCAGTAAATCGACGATGGAAGTTCCCATTCCCGAGGACGAAAGGACGAAGTCGCCCTATCTCTGGTATGGTATCGGTGGTGCCGCTGCGATTGTTGCGCTGGTGGCTGGGATACTCGTCCTTTCGCTGCGACACGGACGTGAGGACGAGCTTCGAGTCGAGCAGACGCCGAATTTCGAACCGGTGCCGCAACCGCCGAGCCAGGTTCCAGTGTTCGTGCCGCCCAATCCCAAGCCCGATCTGGTTCCGGGGACCGTCCTCAAGACGGGCGAGAATCCTCCGGTTGCGGCTCCGCCGAAGAAATCGACTTGGCCGTCTCTCTATCGACGAACGGAGAAGATCGATGTCGCAGCCCTACGAAAGGAGATCGAAGCGCCGTGGACCGCGCCGACGGTGAGCGGACCATCGGTACGGCTTGTGGTCGGTCGATTGCCTTCCGATCCCTCCGGTAAGACGTTCATTTCGCTCGCCGCCGCTTGCAAGGAAATCCCCCCCGGCGCGACGGGGATTGTCGAATTGCGAGACAATGGCCCTTTCTACGACCTTCCGGCCGCGCTGGACGGTCGCAGTCTGGTGATTCGCGCGGCCAAGGGGTATCATCCGTTGTTGGTGTGGGATGTGCCGCGCATGTTGGACGAACAACGCCTCGCCCGACGCAAGCCGGAGGAAACCTTTCCTTCGCCGGTGTTTCTCGACATCAGCCGAGGCGACCTTACGCTACAGGGCATTCAGCTGGCGTTCCAATGGCCCGATTCCCCCTCTCAAGGCGCGACTGTGTTGCGCGTGCGGGACGGCGATTTGAACCTCGAAGACTGTACGTTTTCCGTGGGCGGCAAGCCGCGCGACGGAGCGACCATCGCCCAATTCCTGGAATCGCCCGATCCCGCGACGCCTCCGGCGAAGAGAAACGATATTCACGCTCGCAAATGTCGCTTTAGCCGTTGCTATCTCCGCGGTGCGAGGATGTCAGTTCTCGATGTGAAGGCTCCCGGCTCCCACATTCTGTTCGACCATTGCTTGCTCGTCGGCGACGAAATGCCGCTACTGCGCATCGGAGCGGCGCACAACCGCGCCGTTCATCTGCACGCCGCCCGCTCGACCATGATTTGCGGCAAGACGTTCCTCGAACTGCACCCAGTAGACATGCTGGATCGCACGCCGGCCCTCGATTGGCTGGGCTGGGATCTGTTACTGACGCGCAAGAATCCCGAAGTCGGCGGCGAATTGGTGCGCCTGAGTGACGGCATCGAAACGAGCCGCATGACTTGGCGCGCCGTCAACTGCTTGTATGGAGGTTGGAGCTATCTGTTGGCAGGTAGCACCACCGTGGCGGCGACGGACCTATCGGGCTGGCATCGACTGTGGAACCAAGGCGAAGGCGATGCCGTGCAGAGCGATCGTTGGCCGACCGCCGTTTTTCCCGAACTCGCCGAGGTTCCAGCCAATACTTATCGCAACGCCGACACTCCGGTCGCCTTCGCCGCCAGTACCAGCGACGAACAACTGCTCGGCTGCGACCTGTCGCGTTTGCCGCCAGCCCGCGACAATTGGCTCTCTCTCACCTTCGACCGCTATCCGTTTCTCGTTCCCGAAGCGCCCGAAGAATCTGCGCCGCCCGAGATTCTTCCGAACGGCGATGGCATGTATCACGGCGAGCGTTTGATACTCGACGATAAATCGGATCTCGGTGTCTATCTGGCCAAGATGCGAACCTCCGCGCGCTTCGCACCGGAAATTGTCCTCCATCTGGGCGGCAGCGGGAACATCCTGACGACACCCATTCGGCTCAAAGGCTGCCATCTTACCCTCTATTTCGAGCCGCCCGAAGGCAAGAAGGAGCCGCTCGCACTCGTACCCGCCGGTCGTGCCGTCGCCGAGGGGCTATTTGACGTGGAAGATGGGAATCTCACCATCATCAATGGCAACCTTCGTTTCACCAACGCGGCGGAGGCGCGCGTGGTACCGTGGCTGATTCACATGCGCGGCGGCGATCTTCGACTGTTCCGAACGCACTTGTTGGTACCGCCGCTCGAAAGCGGAGCAGCGTTCCGCGGCCTCATCGCCATCGACGGCTCCGGCGATGCCGAACGCGCGCGCTCCTGTTTGGTCAACGAAAGTTTACTGCTCTCGGCTGCCGACGCCGTCTCGGTCGAGGGCATCGGCGCGCGCGTCCTGTTCAAACAGACGTTGTGCATCGCAAAAGGCAGCGCGCTGCGCTTGAAGCTCGATCCCGGTTTCTCCCGTTTGGCGAAAGATTTGCCGTTCGGCGGCAAGGCAAACGTCCAATGCCTCTTCGATCGCTCCACCGTTTCGGCCAACGGCTCGGTGTTGAATCTGTCCGACGTGGCCGCGCTAGGCCCGCCCGCCGATCCGATCGTTTTCCATTCTCACGATAGCGGCTTCGTCAATCTATTCGGAAATACGTCGCGTCCTTGTATGATACGCTACGATGGCGAAGCGTTGGCGCGAGGATTGCTTCTGTGGCAGAGCGAGAATGATGCCTTCGATCGCCGGCTTTGGTTTGGAGGCTCGGGAGGCACGAACGAATTGCCCAAGAGCGCTCAACCGCGCGCATCCTGGACCGCTTTCTTGGGATCGCCGGTGATGCGCCAAGCCAAGGATATCGTCGTGCCCGTCGGCCACCATTTGGACGGCGATCGCTGGTCGTTGGACCGCCTTCTTGGTTGGAAAGCTCCTGGGGCCAATTTAGAGAAATTGCGGCTGCCGGAGAAAGCGCCGATCAAGCTGCCTCGCTGAGCGCCGGAGGATCTACCCCGGAAGGGTAGTTCTGTCAGAGCTGCGACAGTGTTGGGGCGGTTTTTCGAGCCGGTTCGTCTCCGCTCCCTGGCGGTCGCGGCTCGGATATTACCCTTTCGGTTTGCATATTGCCTAGTGATCGGATGTGAGCATGC
Source organism: Planctomycetota bacterium (assembly GCA_021807595.1). Lineage (GTDB taxonomy): Bacteria > Planctomycetota > Planctomycetia > Gemmatales > Gemmataceae > JAJPHU01. The sequence continues at coordinate 56,186 of JAKBCS010000003.1, forward strand.
GTTTCGCGCTTCTGGGAGATCATCCCGATGGAATCGACATGGCCCTCGCCTTGGCGCAAACCGGACGACATCAAATCCTTGCCTTTACGACGACGCTTTCCGACGAAGTCCAACGCGGTCTCGGCTCGACAGCGCGGCGAATCGGCGATGTGGAGGAAGTGTTAGCGGATCCGGCCGTTGAGGCCGTCCTCGTCGCATCGCGGGCCGACCAACGCCCGGCGCACCTCCGCCGCGCCCTACAATCCGAGCGACACGTTCTCTGCGTTCATCCCCCCGATCAATCGCCGGAGGTGGCCTACGAGGCGGCCATGCTCCGCAACGATACCGGCTGCGTCCTCTTGCCGCTGCTGCCCGAAGCGACCCATCCCGCTATCCGCCGCTTGGCCGAGTTCGTCCGCCGCAAAGAAGGCGACCGTTCGCCCGTCGGCGCGTTCCGTCTGCTCGATATTGAGCGCGGCGTCTCGGAGGAAGTCCTCGACGGCTTTGGGTTGCCCGGCCACAAACCGGCCTTTCCGGGTTGGGACATCCTCCGCACGATCGGCGGAGAGATTCAAGAGGTATCGGCATTTGCCGAGGCGGAGGAGTTGCGCGAGGGCGAGCCGGTGTTGCTTGCCGGTCGATTCCAGGAGGGAGGTCTGTTTCAGGTTTCCCTCGTGCCGTGCCAGCAACAGCCGCGATGGCGCTTGAGTGTCCTCGGCAGTATGGGCCGAGTCGAATTATGTTTTCCTCAAGGCTGGAACGGCCCGGCCATTCTCGACTGGCGCGACGCCGACGGCGAGCCGCGCGAGGAATACTGGCAACACGGGGATCCGTGGCCCGTCCTTATCGAGGCGTTCGAGCAGACAGTATCCCCATCGCCTTCCGAAGCGGGGGAGGGCAGCGAGCGGGGAGCCTTTCGCCTTTCTTGGCAAGACGCCATTCGAGCCTTGGAGTTGGACGACGCGGCCCGGCGGGGCGTCGAGAAACGACGGTCCACGCTCCTCGAATATCCCGAAGCCACCGAGGAGGTCGGTTTCAAGGGCACGATGACGCTGCTCGGATGTTCGCTGCTGTGGGGTGTCCTTTTACTTCTCATCCTCTCTGTTTGGTGGCCTATATTCGGTTTTCTTATCGTGCCATTAATCGTGGTATTCCTCGGTTTGCAATTGCTGCGCTACCTCCTGCCGCCCCAGCGCGAGAAGTAATTCCTCTCCCCCCCAGCGAATCCGGTCGTCGGTTGGCCGCGATGCGGAGCGCGAGGGCCTAGCGCTCCGCATCGCGGCCAACCGACGACCGGTGGACATTCTTGTACCCCTCTGGTAGTTTTATCTCGATGGGCCGATGCGGCTGGGATAACGAGAACCTGGAAAAAAATCTCTCTCATGGCGAACGCAATATCCGACCTGATTCGCTTCCTCCATCGTCCCGCGCTCCGCGACGCCACGTTGGTGCTTGCCTTCGATGGTTGGATGGACGGTGGCGACGTGTCCACCGGCACGGTCCAGCGTCTGGTCGATCTGTTGCAAGCAAAGCCGGTCGTGGAGATCGATCCCGATTCGTTCTACATTTACAATTTCCCCGGCACGATGGAATTGGCCGCTCTCTTTCGTCCCAGCATCGAGATCGAAGACGGACTCATTAAAGCCATCGACCTTCCCACGGCAAAATTCTTTTGTCACGAAACGGCCAATCTCCTGCTCTTTCTCGGCAAAGAACCGAATCTGCGCTGGCCCACCTTCGCCGAGTGTATGTTGGCCGTCATCGACGTTTTCCAGGTGCGACGCATCCTTTTTGTCGGTTCGTTCGGCGGGACGGTTCCTCACACGCGCGAGCCGCGCCTGCACGTCACCTGCTCCGACGCGGAGATGCTGCCGGAGATGGAACCGTATGCTTCGCGGCGAACCGCCTACGAAGGACCGGGTTCCTTCGCCAGTTATCTGATGACGCGAGTCTGCGAAACCGGCGCGCGCATGGCCACGCTGGCCGCCGAGATACCCGGCTACTTGCAAGGCCCGAATCCCGTGTGCATTGAGGCCGTCACGCGCCGCCTGGCCAAGATTCTTCAATTGCCGCTCGACCTTGCGCCGCTGCGCGCGGCCAGCACCGAATGGGAACTGGCCGTGACGGCGACTATCGAGAAGGACGAAGACACGAGCGGCAAAGTGCGCGAGATGGAAGAGGCATACGATAACGAATTGTTGCGTAGCGGCGAAAGTGAAGAAGCCGTTTAGCCGCAAACCGAGAAGTATCCCTCTGTTCTCAGGAGGAGAGGGGGGCTTTGCGGATAGTCTTTTTGCCGCGAACCGATGGACATTGCAGTGGTCTGCCCTGCCATCGAATCGCGGCCAGAGGATACGACTTATCGCACTACTTGTTCTCGCCGTTCAACTCGATGCGGCAAGTGTAGCCCAATTGCGGATCGCCTCGTTCGAGCAGCGATTCGCACAGCGTTCGCAAGCTCGGTTCCACCTTCAGCGACTTTTCCTTACCGTCGAGGAAAACCCGCACCGCTTTGCCGAAGTCGAGGTTCCTGCCATCGAGATTAAGACACAATGCGTTTACTTTGTGTGTCTTTAGGTCGATGCGATTGTCTCGAATAACGGCGTCGATGCTGCCTCCCTTGGCCGGATGGGAGACCGCCAGCCAATAGAAATGGTCCACGACCGCATCGGTCAAATCCCAGGTGAGATGGCGCGGCGCGGCCTTGCGCGCGAAGGGGTACATCTCTTTGATCTTGTCGCGGTCGGGCAGTCCGCCGTGGCCAAACCCTTTCTTAAGCTCCATTTCAACGGGATAGTCTCCCTTATTCTCGCCTTTCAATTTCTCGATTTGCTTGTTGAACGCCTCGCAGCGTTCGCGGCGTCCGTAGGCGTTGTCGTTCTCGCCGATCATAAAGGTGAAGCGTGTATTACGCAGCGTTCGCGGCGAGATAGCCCCGTCGGTGGGAGCGGCGGCGCTGCTGTGAACGGCGGCAAAGCGATCGGGAATTTTCGGTCCCAGGAAGAACGCGCCGTACCCGCCGTGCGAGTAGCCCATGAGGTATACTTTGTCCGCATCCACGTCGCCGAAAAGCAAAAACTGTCGGATCAAGTTGGCGAGCAATGGCGGGACGTAATCGTCGTAGAATCCATTCCAGGTATCGTTGGGCGCACGCAGCGCGAGATATTGATAGCCGCCGACGCTCGGTTGATCGCGGTAATAATTTTGCATGATACGCCACTGGCTGTCGTTGACTTGCTTGGGCGCTCCGCCGCCGCCGTGCATGGCGATGAACAAAGGCCAACCGTTGGCCGGTCTTTTGCCCACTTTGCGGATCGTGTAAGCACTGGTGTATTTGTCGAAACGCACTTGGTTCTGCGCGAAATCATTCTTGACCCTCTCGTGCTGCGGAGCTTCTCGATACGATTTCCAAACCACTCGGCGCACCGCCTCCTCGTGCCGCGCCAGCAAGCGATCGAACGACACGTCGAAACCCCACTTCCTCCGTTCCTCCGCGCCGGCGGCGAAGTACGCCTTCACTGCTTTTTCGATGCGCTCGGTCTGCTCTTGCGTTAGCGCCGCCTTGCCTTCCTCCTTGGGCTTAGCGGTTTCGGCGCGGGCATAGCGATCGGTGACGTTCTCGGCAAACACTTCTTTTTGATCGGGTGCCCACACCAGGGGAAAGAGAACCTCGGTACGCCGAAAACTGGAAGCATAAATGGCATGTCGGGGCGAATCCTTTTGTGCTTTGGCGGCAATGCCGGTGAACCAACCGCGATCCAGTCCCTTCGAGTCCGGCTCGGCCGCGCCGGCGAAGTGCCAACCGTCGTCCCAGATTTCGACCCAGGTATGATTGCCGCTCTTGTCCGCCCACAACGGCGTCCCCGCCAAACGCGCCGGCACGCCCACGCTTCGGCAAGCATCGCTCAACAGGATCGACAAGCCGGTACACGTCGCCCTGCCCTGGGCAATCGTTTCCTTGGGACTTTGATGCGGCTGCTTGCGTTCGCGGGAATAGCGAACCTTCAGCTTGGGGAAGATCGTCTCGTTGAGCCGTCGTGCCGCTTGGCCGGAAGTCTTGCAGTCTTTCACGAGCGGCGCGCACAACTCGTACAACTCCTTCCGCCACGAATCGCGCGCCTCATCCACGTTGGCATAAGCGAGGACATCGTTGAGGAAAATGTCTTCTGGAATCTTTGCCCCCCAAGGAGACTCCTTGCGTACCTTGTACGCCAACTCGACGTTGGACAGCAAAAAGTCACAACGGAGAGAACGCAAATCGCGCGGCGGCATGTTGGCAATCAGAAAAGTCATCCCCTTGCTCTGCTCGCCCGGAACCGTCTTCAGCGCTTTCTCCAACTCGACGCGATTGTCTCCGGCTCGTCGCAGCGCCTTTTCGATTTCTTCCGGCCAACGCTTCGCCTTCTCCTCACCCGCTCGCGGGGGAGACGAAATCGAAGAGGCAGCCAGCAAAGCCAATCCAAGGGACACTCGAACGATCGCGTTAGTCTTCATCGCCATCTCCAAGGGAGACCGGAAAGCAGCCCGAAAATACCCCAGTGCGTTTTACGACTCCAACGCGGTGAAGGCACATCGGTGCGCGAAACACGAACGATTCGAGGTCGTCCTCCGGTTTTCGTTGTGTCTTGTGAAATGTTGCAATCGAATTCGTTCCGTAGCCAGCGCGTCGAACGGTAAAATAGGAATTGTCATTCCGCCGACGAGTCGATATGAGGATTTGGCGAGAGACTGCGGAAGGTCTATCGCAAGACGCGGCGGAGAAGCGTAAGATAGAGGTAGAGAAGCGTTTCTCCGGTTCGCACTGGAGCAGCGGGATACTCCTCCGAGGAGGAAACGAGGTATGCCGACGGAAAATAAAATCTTCGGGAGCGAGGGGGTGGCCCTGCTCGCTCCCGAAGTACGCAGCGGCCGGGAAACACTGCCCGCGGAACGCTGCTTAGAAATCCACCGGATCATGGTTCGCAGCCGCGTCATGGAAGAGCGGACGATTAAGATGAGCAAGTCGGGACAGGGGTATTTCTGGATCGGTGGGCCGGGTGAGGAAGCATTCAACACCTGTCTCGGATTGCAAGTCAAAAAAGGCCGCGGCCCCTCCTACGATTATCTCCACCTTCACTATCGCAACAGCGCCACCCTCGTCGCTCTGGGTATGCCGGTCGCGGACGGCATTCGCCAAATGGCTATGACCGCCACCGACCCGCACTCGATGGGGCGCAATTTCATCGGCCACTTCGCTTGCCGCGACTGGAATGTCTTGCCGGTCACCTCGGTCATCGAAGTGCAGCACGTCATGGCTCCGGGCACGGCGATGGTGCAGAAACGATTCGGCGGCGATGGCATCACCATCGTCACCGGCGGTGATGCCGGCAGCGCGGAGGGCGATTTCGCCTCCTGTCTGGTCTGGTGCAGCCGGCCGGGCAAGGAATTGCCGGTGTTGATTGTCGTCACCAACAACGGTTGGGGCATCTCCACATCGGCGAGCAGTCAGCACGGCGAAAGAAATATCTGCGATCGCGGCAAGGCGTTCGGCATTCGCGGCGAAGTCGTCGATGGCAACGATGTCGTGGCCAGCTGGCACGCAGTTCGCCGAGGGATGGACTATTGCCGTCGAGAACGACGGCCTTACTTGCTTGAGGCGAAAGTCTCGCGACTCTACGGGCATTCGTCTTCTAGTGGAGCGCAGCGCGTGGCCCACGAAGACGATCCCATCGAACTATTCGAGCGCAAACTGCTCGATACAGGTCTCGTCGATAGTCTAACTCTCGATCAAGCGCACGAGGAAGCCGATGCGGAAGTCGAAGCGGCGGTCGAGCAGGTCTTGAACGAGCCGATGCCCACTGCCGCCGATGTGGAGCGATACACCTACGCGCCCAGCACGGTCGATGCGGTTTATCCAGAAGATTACACGGGACTGCCGGGATATGAATTGTCGGTACTCCGGAAGCCTTAGCCGCCGATTCGTCTCCATAGAGGACTTTCATGGCCACGTTGGTACAAGCCGTTCGTTTGGCGCTGCGCTACGGTGAAGAACATCTCGGCGTCACGGATGTTTTCGGCGAAGATGTCGGGCCGCCTTTGGGCGGGGTGTTCACGGCCACGCAGGGACTGAAAACGGCTTGGAATTCGCCCCTCGATGAGCGCGGCATCATCGGGGCGGCCATGGGCATCGCCTATGCCGGCGGACGGCCCGTCGCCGAGATCCAATTCTGCGATTATGGCTTTAATACCATCGACCTGCTCAAGGTGGCGGGCAATCAGCGCTGGGCGGGCGCGGGCAATTACGAGTTGCCGATGGTGGTGATGACGCCCAGCGGTTCCGGCATTCGCGGCAGTCTCTACCATTCGCATTCCTTCGAGAGTTGGGCGAGTCGATTGGCCGGGTGGAAGATCGTTATGCCCAGCAATCCGCTCGACGCCTACGGCCTGATGCTGTCGGCCATCGTCGATCCCAATCCGGTGCTGGTGCTGTTGCCCAAGGCGTTGTTGCGAGTGCGCGGCGACAAGAAGATACCCGGTGAACCGGACGGCGAGGACGAATTGAAATCGCGCATCGACGCACCCGTAGGGGATCGGGGCAATTGGCAGCCGCGTTGGCCGGAACTGAAGCCGTATTTTGTCCCGCTCGGCTCGGCGTCGCTAGTCCGCGAAGGCGTCGATGCCACGGTCGTCAGCTATGGCCGAACTCTACCCCTATGCGTGCAGGCGGCGGACAAGTTGGCCGAAGAGACGGGCAAACAATGCGACATTCTCGATCTGCGCAGTATTTTCCCCTACGATTGGAAAGCGATCTCCGATAGCGTCCGTAAGACGGGGCGCGTGCTGATCGTCAACGAGGATACCGAGGTGACGAACTTTGGCGAACACCTGTTGCGCCGAATCATCGACGAGCATTTCTACGATTTGTTGGTCCGTCCGCGCCTGCTCGCCGGTAAGCATGTACCGGGGATCGGCCTCAATCAAGTGTACGAACAAAATACCGTGCCGCAGCTGCCGGGCATCCGCGAAACCCTGCGGTCGGTCCTTACGGAAGAGGCTTAGACGACTCGGCGTCGGAAGCCGCCGAGTATCAATTTCGGTGAGGATCATCATGGACTTTGCGCTGCCGGAAATCGGCGAGGGCGTCTACGAAGCCGAGTTGATTCGCTGGCTGATCGAGCCGGGCGCTGCCGTCAAGCGCGGCCAAGCGCTCGCCGAAGTGATGACTGACAAGGCGACCATGGAAGTCCCCGCGCCGTTTTTGGGTACTGTTGTCGCGCTGCGCGCTCAGCCCGGCCAACCGATCAAAGTTGGTGAGGTTCTGCTCAGCTACGAAGAATTGGGCGAGAAAGGGAGAGGAGGGAAAGAGGCGAAGCAGCGAGGAGGAGAAACGGAGAACGGAAAGCAGGGAGACGGAGAGATGGATGCGCTGCCGATCCCGAAATCCGCTTCTCCTCTTCTTTCCTCCCTTTCCGTCAAGGCAGCTCCGTCGGTGCGGCAATTGGCTCGAAAGCTGGGCATCGATCTGCGCACCTTGACGGGAAGCGGTCCAGAGGGGCGCATTCTGATTGAGGATCTTGCGCCGAGGCTTCAGAAACCGACGGCTCCGATGACGCGCATCGAGGCAGTGCCCGATTATGGGAAACCCGGCACGCGCATCAAAATGCAAGGATTGCGGCGTACGATTGCCCAACGCATGGTGTTATCCAAGCGGACGATTCCGCATTACAGCTACGTCGATGAATGCGACGTGACCGATCTCGTTCGTCTGCGCGAGCGCTTGCGCGACGTTTATGCCCGCGCCGGCATCAAGTTGACTTACTTGCCATTTTTCGTGAAGGCGGTGGTAGCCGCCCTCAAGGAAGTGCCGATCGTTAATGCCAGCTTCGACGAAGAAGAAAACGAGATTGTCCTGCACGATCGCTATCACGTCGGCATCGCCGCCGCCACGCCCGCCGGGCTGATGGTTCCGGTCGTCCACGACGCCGATCGCAAGGACATCGGCACGATTGCCCGCGAAATTGAGCGCTTGAGCGGAGCGGCCCGCGTCGGCAAGTCGAACCGCGAGGATCTGCGCGGCAGCACGTTTACGATTACCTCGGTAGGCAGCCACGGCGGACTCATCGCCACGCCGGTTCTGAATCCACCGGAGGTCGGCATCCTGGCCTTGGGTAAGATCTTTCGCCGACCGGTCTACGACGACGCCGGACGGATTCGCCCCGCCGACATCATCTATCTTTCGCTGTCGTTCGATCATCGCATCGTCGATGGGGCCGTCGGCGCGGTGTTCGCCAACGCCATCTTGCGCCAACTTCAAAATCCCGCCGCTCTGTTGCTGCCGGCGCAGCTGTAATACCTTCCGTTTGCCGGGTCTACTCATGCCACGGAAGATGGGCGACAGCGGCGGTTTTCTCGCGGGAGGCCGCCAACGATTGGCCGTCGATCGATTTCGCCTATCCGCCGGTGTGCCAATCGTCCCCGTTCTCTCGGATGCGCTGGGGTCGCCGATCGTTGAACCATTGGATGACGTAGTAGAACACCGGCGTGAGGAAGATGCCGAACAGCGTGACGCCGAGCATACCGGAGAACACCGCCGTCCCCAGGGTTCGCCGCATCTCGGCTCCCGCGCCCTCCGACACCATCAACGGAACCACGCCGAGAATGAAGGCGAACGAAGTCATGATGATGGGCCGCAAGCGCAGTTCGCAGGCGGCCAGCGTCGAGGCTCGGCGGTCCAGGCCCGCTTCGCGCTGCGCCTTGGCAAACTCGACAATCAAGATCGCATTTTTGCAAGCCAGGCCGACCAACACCAAGAAGCCGATCTGCGTGAAAATGTTAATGTCCATCGACGCCGCGACCACGCCCGCGATGGCGCACAGCAAGCACATGGGTACGACGAGAATGACGGCCAACGGCAGCGACCAGCTTTCGTACTGCGCCGCCAACACCAAGAAGACCAATACGACGGCCAGTACGAATACCCACATCGCCGTATCGCCGGTTTTCAGTTGCATCAGCGCCAACTCGGTCCACTCGGTGCGCATCGAACGCAGCAGTTGTTCGTCGGCCGACTGTTGCAGTAGTTCGATGGCTTGGCCGGAACTGGTGTCCGGGCCGGCGTCGGCGTGGACGGCGGCGGAAAGATACATATTGTAACGCATCACCATGACGGGACCGCTGACGTAGCGTATGGTGGCGAAATCGGCCAACGGCACCGCATCCCCACGGTTGTTGCGCACCTTTAACTGCTTAATATCTTCAACACTTTGACGATAGGTATAGTACGCTTGGACGTTAACCTGCCAGGTGCGACCGAAGAGATTGAAGTCGTTGATGTAATACGGTCCGATCGTCGATTCCAATTGCGTGCGGATGTCGTCGATGGACACGCCGCGATCCTTGGCCTGCGTCCGGTCGATAATGAGTTCCAACCAAGGAGTATCGGCGCGGAAGCTGGTGAACACCCCCTGCAAATGAGGTTCCTTCGTTCCTGCGGCGACGACCCGGTCGGTGATGCGTTGCAATTGTCCGAAACTGCCGTTGCCTATGTCTTGTACCACGATCTTGAAACCGCCCGCCGTGCCCAACCCTTCCACCGGCGGCGCGCCGAAGATGTTGACGACGGCTTCCGGTATCTCGTTCGACAGCCTTTCTTGGAGCGCCGCGGCAATGGCCTCGCCGGACAACTCTGGACGCGCGCGGTCGTCGAAGGAGTCGAGCATCAGATAGAGCGCGCCGAAGTTCGAGGCGTTGGCGTTCAACAAGATCGACTGCCCGGAAAGAGCGACGGTGTGCTTGATGCCCGGCGTTTTCAGGGCGATGTCTTCGATGCGGCGAACAACGTCTTCGGTGCGTTTGACGGAGGCGGCGTCGGGGAGTTGCACGTTGACGAGCAGATACCCTTTGTCCTGCTGTGGAATAAAACCCGTCGGCGTCCGCGTAAATCCCCACCACGTCAACGCCAGCAGCCCGCCGTAAACCAAGAGCATCAACAGGCTGACGCGCAACAAGCCGGACACGGCGCGGGTGTAGAGGGTGGTCGAGAGGTCGAAGCCGCGATTGAACTGGCGGAACGTCCATCCGAGCAGATAGTTTAAGGGCCGACCCAACGTCAGACCCACCAACAACCCTACGAACCCTCCAGCCCACTTTGGTCCCCAAGATCGCAAGAGGTCCCAATCCAGTTCCGACAATTCCAGAGCGGCGAGTTGGGCCACGAGTTGTTCGACCAAGTGCCGCCCAATCAGCTTATGGCCGAGCCAGGCTCCTATGGGGATAAAAGCAAACCAGGGCAATGCCTCGAAGTGTCCCTTCTCGCGCCGTTTGAGCAATAGCGCGGACAGCGCCGGACTCAGCGTCAGCGAATTAAATGCCGAGATGACCGTGGACACGGCTATGGTCAAGGCAAACTGGCGGAAGAATTGTCCGATGATGCCGGTGATGAACGCGCACGGCACGAACACGGCGCTGAGGACGAGACCGATGGCGATGACCGGGCCGGACACCTGCTCCATCGCCTTCAGCGTCGCTTCTTTGGGGGCGAGACCGTGTTCGATGTGGTGTTCGACGGCCTCGACGACGACGATGGCGTCATCGACGACGATGCCGATGGCCAACACCAGGCCGAAGAGGGTGAGGTTGTTCAGCGAAAAGCCCATCGCGGCCATGACGGCGAACGTCCCGATAACGGCCACGGGCACGGCCACCAGCGGAATCAACGCCGAACGCCAGTTTTGCAAGAACAACAACACGACGACCGCCACCAACACTACGGCGTCAAACAGGGTTTCGCCGACCTCGGAGATCGACTCCTTGATGAACGGCGTGGTGTCGTACACAATGTCGTAGTCGATGCCCGGTGGAAAGCCGCGTTTCAGCTGTTTCATGCGATCCTTGACGCGCTTGGCCACGTCCAGGGCATTGGAACCGGGAAGTTGATACACCGAGAGGGCTACCGAAGGTTGACCGTCCAGCGTGCAAGTCTGATCGTAGGATTGCGCGCCCAACTCGATATTGGCCACATCTTTCAGATAAACCAGCGAACTACCGTTGTTCTTGACGACGATGCGCTCGAACTGTTCAGTGTTCTCGAGCCGGCCGAGGGTGGTGATGATGTACTGCGACACTTGACCGCTGGGCGTCGGCGGTTGACCGATTTGACCGGCGGCAACTTGGATGTTCTGCGCTTGAACCGCCATCACGATGTCTTGCGCGTTGAGGTTGTACGTCGCCAGCTTCTGCGGATCGAGCCAGATACGCATGCTATAATCGCGCTGTCCGAGATAGGTAATGTCTCCCACTCCGGGCAAACGCGAAAGCTCGTCGCGGATCTGAATGGTGGCATAATTGCTTAAGGCCAGGCTCTCGCGGCTCCCATCGCGAGAGACGAGGTTGACGATCATAAGAGTGTTCGACGATTTCTTCTTGACCGAGATACCGCGCCGTTTGACGAGATCGGGCAAAATCGGCTCGGCTAACGATTCGCGATTCTGCACCAGAACCTGCGAGATATTCAGATCGGTGCCCGGTTCAAAGGTGACGGTAAGCGTGTACTTGCCGTCGTTGGTGCATTGGGACGACATATACATCATGTTTTCAACGCCGTTGACCTGTTGTTCGATGGGCGCGGCCACGGTGTCGGCGACAACTTGGGCATTGGCACCGGGATAGTAAGCGGAGACCTCCACCGTCGGCGGCGCGATTTCCGGATACTGGGCGATCGGCAGTGTGAACAGCGCAATGGTGCCGCCCAGAACGATGACGATCGACAGTACGGAGGCGAAGATGGGTCGATTGATGAAGAAGCGTGAAAACACGTTGTTACCTCTTAGCCACAAGCCTGCGTGCGAACGGTGTTCGCCGTCAGGATACGCTTGCCTTCACTCGGTAGGTCAGCTGGTCGGTTTGCCGGTTCGCGCTTTTTCCTGCGCATTGGGTTTCACCGCATGTCCGTTGCCGTGAACGATCGCTCCGTTTTCACTGAGGCGGAACGGCTTGTTCGATGGCGGCGCGGCGCGATCTCGCCGAATCATGCCCACCATTGCCATCAGTAGCCAGGGAATGCCGAGCGTTGCGCAGTTGGCCGCATAAATGAAACCTCTGCCGATCAACCGCACGCGCGCTTCGGCGAACAAAGGGGATTCGGCGAACCCCTCGATGACATAGAAGAACACCGGCGTCAGGAAGATGCCGAACAGGGTTACCCCCAACATGCCGCTGAAGACGGCGACGCCTAGCGTCCGTCTCATCTCGGACCCTGCCCCGTGACTGAGCAACAGTGGCAACACGCCGAGAATGAAGGCCAACGAAGTCATCAGAATGGGCCGCAAGCGCAAGCGGCACGCTTCCAAGGTGGCCTCGCGCCGAGAGAGACCGCCTTCTTCGTGCTTGTGCTTGGCAAACTCGACAATAAGAATCGCATTCTTGCTGGCCAACCCGACCAGCACGACGAAGCCGATCTGCGTGAAAATGTTGATGTCGTCGCCGGCGATGGCCACGCCGGTCAGCGAACCGAGAATGCACATGGGCACGACGAGGATGACGGCCAACGGCAGTGCCCAGCTTTCGTACTGCGCCGCCAACACCAGAAAGACGAACACCACCGCCAAGGGGAAAATCAAATTGTTCCAGATGTTCTTCGAGGCGTCGATCTGCATGTAGTTGATTTCGGTCCACTCGAAGGCCATGCCAGGCTGCAACACGTCGTTGCAGAGTCGTTCCAATTCCTCAATGCCTTCTCCGGAGGCCACTCCGGGTTTGGTCGCGCCCAGAATGGCGGCAGCGGGATACATATTGTAGCGGCCTATGTTGATGGGGCCGCCGATTTCGCGCACATTGACGACCGAACCGAGCGGCACCATCTCTCCGGTGGCGTTGCGCACTTGTAGAAGGCGAACCTTGCGGAGATGATCCCGGTATTCGCCGGAGGCTTGGGCGACTACTTGCCAGGTGCGGCCGAAGCGATTGAAGTCGTTGATGTACTGCGAACCGAGATAGATTTGCAACGTGGTAAACACGTCGAGGGGATTGACCCCCATCGCCTGGCATTTGTCGCGCTCGATGTCCATAAACAGCTGCGGCACATTGGCACGGAAGATGCAAAAGAGATTCTCCACCTTACTACTCTTTTTTGAGGCGTCGATAAGCGATTTGATCTGCTTTTCCAAAGTCTCCAGTCCGAGATTACTGCGATCCTCAATGATAATCTTGAAGCCGCTGGCCGAGCCGAGGCCGGATACGGGCGGCGGCGTGAAGATCGAGACCAACGCGCCGGGAATTTCTTTGTCCAACAGTGCCCTCACGCGGTCGGTTATGGCCGTCGCGGTCAAAGAGGGATCGCGGCGCTCATCGAACGGCGAGAAGCCGACGAAAAACTGACCGAAATTCGAGCCGTTGGCGTTGAGCGTGAACGATTGACCGGCGATTTCCGTGACGTAGACGACGCCGGCCAATTCTTGGACCTTGCGTTGAATGCGGTCGACGACGTCTTGAGTTCGTTCCAGGGAAGCGGCGTCGGGCAATTGCACCGAGATGTAAAAGCGGCCCTGATCCTGATTGGGAATGTAGCCGACCGGCAAGCCGTTGGCCGGATCGAACGAACCCAATTTCCACGAAAGTCGCTCGGTAAAGTCGTTTTTCGGCAAGCGGCTGAGAACGAAATTGTAGCCGGGAACGCCGGTGAAACCGACGCCGGTGAGACAAACGAGGCCGAGGTACAGCAACAGTACCACGGCGCTGTAGCGCACCATGCGTCCGACCAAACCCGTGTAGCCACGAGTCATCTGCCGGAAGCTGAAGTTGAACAGGCGGAAAAACCAGCCCAACACGAAATGGAGCGTGCGGCCGATGGGATCGCGCTTCGCCCCGTGCGGTTGCAACAGGATGGCCGCCAGCGCCGGACTCAACGTCAGCGAATTGAACGCCGAGATGACGGTCGAGACGGCGATGGTGAGGGCGAATTGGCGGAAGAATTGCCCAGTGATGCCGCTGATGAACGCGCACGGCACGAACACAGCGCACAGCACCAAGGCCACCGCGATGACTGGCCCCGATACTTCGTCCATCGCCTTGTGTGCGGCGAGGCGCGGACTCAGACCGCGCTCGATGTGCTGCTCCACCGCTTCGACGACGACGATGGCGTCATCGACGACGATGCCGATGGCCAAGACTAAGCCGAACAGCGTTAGATTGTTGAGGGAGAATCCGATGACCGCCATGACTGCGAAGGTGCCGATCACGGCCACGGGAACCGCAACCAACGGAATCAAGGCAGACCGCCAATTCTGCAAGAAGATCAGTACCACGGCGGCGACGAGAACAATGGCCTCGACGAGCGTTCGCACCACCTCGTTAATCGACTCTTGGATGAAGGGGGTCATGTCCAACGAGACGGCATAATCGATATCCGCCGGAAAGCTCTTTTTTAACTCGTTCATTTTGTCGATGACGCGCTTCGCCGTGGCAATCGAGTTGGCATCGGGCAGGGCGAAGATGGCAATGCTTCCATTGGGCATGCCGTTGAGCTTACTGGTCGAATCCTTGTTCTTCGCGTCCAAGGTCGCATGGCCCACATCCTTGAGCCGCACCGTGCGTCCCTCTCCATCGACCCGCAGTACGATTTCATCGAACTCTTCCGGTTCGGACAATCGACCCAGCATCGTGATGGTCAATTCAAATGGCTTGTCTTTGGCCGTCGGTTGTTGACCGATGTGCCCCGCCGCCACCTGCCGATTTTGCTCGCGGATAGCGTTGGCCACATCGTTGGCCGTCATATTCAGCGATGCCAACTTCTCCGGGTCGAGCCAGATTCTCATGCTGTAGTCTTGCTGACCGAAAATGGTCACATCGCCCACGCCGGACACACGCTTCAGCTCGTCGGCAATGGTGATGGTGGCAAAATTGCTCAGATACAGCTGATCGTAACGGCCCTTCGGGGAATAGACCGCGATGACTTGCAGGATGTCCGGATTGCGCTTGCGGGTGGTGACGCCGGTTTGCTTGACCACGTCGGGAAGCAGAGGCAACGCCAGATTGACTCGGTTTTGCACCAGCACCTGCGCGAAATTGAGATTGACGCCGGGCTTGAACGTGACGGTCAGTGTGTAAGATCCATCGTTGTTCGACTGCGACACCATGTACATCATGTCTTCGACGCCGTTGACCTGTTGCTCGATGGGAGCGGCCACCGAGTCGGCCACGACTTGGGCGTTGGCACCGGGATAGGTACACATCACCATGATGCTTGGCGGCGTGATCGGCGGATACTGTGCCAACGGCAGATGGAACAGCGCCACGGCTCCGGCCAACGTAATGACGATGGACAAAACCGAGGCGAAAATCGGCCGTTGGATAAAAAAATGCGAGAACATTACCGCTCCTCAAGGTAGCACACTAGCTCGACGAGTGCTTGCCGAATCGCCCAGCGCTCTGGACGCGGGCATCTTTCACAACTCAGTTTTTACCTCCCTTGGCGCGCCCCTTGGTTTGGGAGGGTAGGGACTTCATGTCATCGAGAGCGGAAACGGGTTTCTTCTCCTTGCCTTTCGCCCCATCCTCGGTGGTAGACGATTGGGGAGCGGTTCGGTCGCTTTGAAGCTGTTGGATGAGCGGCGATTGCGGGGGCTTCGACGATTTGCCCATTTCGATCTCAACCTCAGAGTTATCGTGTACTTTCTGTAATCCGCTGACGATTACAAGCTCGTCTTTCTTCAATCCTTCCTTGATTGCGCGATAATTGCCCAACGATTGTCCCAAGAACACGTTGCGATATTTCACCACATTCACCTCTTCGCCCTTGGCATTCTTCCCCTTTTCGACGACGTAGATGTGTTTTCGCCCCTGATCGCTCAACACGGCTTCATCGGGGACGATCAACGCCTTATACGGTTTGGCGATGGGGAGGCGGATACGGACGAACAGACCGGACTTCAACAACTCTTTGGGATTGTCGAACCACCCGCGCATTCGCACGGTTCCAGTATTGGCGTTCAGGCGGTTGTCGAGGAAGTTGACGTACCCCTTGTGCGCAAATTCTTCTTCGTTGGCCAGTCGCATCATCACGGGGAATTTCCGGGAGGAAAACGAAGAATCGGTTCTGCGGTCGGCGAGAGTCGCCAGTTCGAGATAGGTGCGTTCGTCCACATCGAAGTAGGCGTACATGCGATCGACGCTCACGAGGGTGGTAAGGATGGTTTGATCGGCATTGACAAGATTGCCTGGGTCCACTTGGCGGCGGCTAATTCGACCGACCAACGGTTTGCCGTCGTCGTCAACCAACGGCGGAGCGGTCACGCGAGTGAAGTCGAGGAACAGCTTGGCGCGATCGCGCGTCGCCTTCATGGCCGACACGGTGGCCTTGGCCTTGTCACGGGCGGCGACGAGTTGATCGTAGTCTTCAGGTCCGATGGCCCCCGAACCGCTGTTGATGAGACGTATACCGCGTTCGGCGCGCTTGGTCTGAAGCACCAACTCGGCCTCGGCCTGCTTGAGGTTGGCCTCGGCCAAATCCAAATCATCCTGATACGTTCGCGGATCGATTTGAAACAGCAACGCGCCTTCTCCGACCAAGTCGCCTTCGGTGAACGGCGCTTGGGTGATGTACCCCGAAACGCGGGGGCGGATGTCCACCGTCTTCAAGGCGTCGATGCGTCCGGTAAAGTCCTGGTAGTCGACGATTTCCTCGTATTCTGGAAGCGCGACGACGACCTTGGGCAATTTGGCTTCTTTGGGCGGCTGATGTTTGCAACCGGCGGCGAGAATCATCGCGCTCAAAACGAGGACACCGAACCCATGGCGTCGCGTGGGACTGCAAACGGCTGAGGAGGTAAGAAAGGTCATCGTCGATCTCCAAAGGGTTGCATACCGAGGCAGGATGGCAAGACGTTTACAAGATTTAGTCTTATGAATCTCGACGCTGGCTCGGTCTGGGAAAGTCTATCGCAGAGGCGTGTGTACCGCCGTTTCGGCCACGGACTGACCAGTCAGTTCTATCGATATATTAACGGTATACACAGATAAGTCAACCAAAAAATGTTCGAGTTTGTCTCAACTTCTACTCGGATGTGGTCTCGATCGGCACGGTTCCATCCTGATGGGCCCAGAGTGTTGGAATTCGATCGTCTGCCTCACAGGCCGCAAGAAAAGGGCAAGCGACTCGATTTCACGCTGCAAGGGCGGCGACAGACGGGCAGTCGATGAACTTGGAGGGAGCCTTGCAAATCGGGCAAGACGTTCCAAGGCGAGTAGCGTCCCCTATTTTTCGCGGCGCAAGAGAGGTTGTTCCGGTTGCCAGTCGCCCGCGGTGAAGCATCTCCGTAAGCAGTCCCCCGAAGAGACGCGAACCCGATTCGGAGAGAGTGCTGTCGTGAGGGAAGACGAATGGTACAAAACAAATGAAAATCCCGCTCCCGTCAGAATCCTGTTCCGTAGCAGCTGTGGTGTACGAACCTCAAGTCCCTTAGACTCCTATCGTTTCCTCTTTCGTATTTCCCCTGCGATCTTTGCGGTCTCTGCAGTGTGATATTTGGGTTAAGCGGAGCGTGGGGCTTCGCGCTCCGCTTAGCGGCGATAGCGCGATTCGGGAGGGTGCCAGTGTTGGTCCGTCTCAATCTCGGCGGCGCGTTGGCGGAGTTGCTCCTCTTCGCGCTCGCCGGACGTCTCTTGGGAAAAGGCGCGGCCCCACAAAAGGTAATGAAACGCACCGAGCATCAGGATGCCGCCGCCGAACAGTACGACGTAGAGGAAAAAGCCGCCGCTGAGGAAGATCAACACCAGCAAGCCGATACCCAAAGCCAAGAGAGTGAGAAATACGGACAGAAAGGCATGGCGCTGTTGCTGCCCCGACGAATAATCGCGTGTCATGGCATCCTCCGGCACGAACTTTAGGCGAGCTTCCTCCCTTTCATTATAGGAGCAATCGAGCCGTGCCGCGTCTGGCCCCGGCAGCCGGTCTCGGCGCGCCCTCTTGACAGCAGCCACATGAGGGTGCTACACATCGACAATTGCCCGATGCTGGAAGGAGCGGAACGATGGCGGAATGGGAAAACCGGGAGAGTCGGCCAAAGGTTCCGTGGCGCGGACTTGGCTGGTGTTTGTGTGTCGCGCTGTGGACCGTTGCATTGCTGACCACAACATCAATGCGCGCGGGCGAAGCCATCACGCCGACCGCCCTGCACTTTCCCGCCGCCAAAACGCTGCACGTCTGCGTCTACGCTTTTCTGATGGCCTACACCGCCTGGCTGCCGGTGGGTCGTTGGCGCTGGCTGCTGGCTGCCTTTTTGTCGCTTCACGCCGGCGGGACCGAGTTTTTTCAACAGTATGTGCCTGGACGACACGGCGCGATTCAAGACGTGCTGATCGATCACGCCGGTTTGCTTCTGGGTCTGGCATTAACCTGGAAGCGTTGGGCGCAGCGTTCCAGCGGCGTCTTCGTATAGCCGCGATCTTCACGCGATCTCCTTCGAGTCGTGCCCAACCATCGGGGCAAACGCTTGCAGATAGATCCACAGAGCGATGCCGGCTACGACGAGGAAAACACTCGTATAACTCTCCAATCCCTGCGGGCGCGGATCGTCGCGTAGGAGTTCGTTGAGAAAGCGGTGGACGCCGTAGCTGGCCATCAACACGGCCATCACCTGCCCCAGACGGCGGCGCAGCGGATAGTACGCCGTTAGTAACAAGAACAAGAGTGCCATGCTGACGACTTCATACAGCTGCGTCGGATGCAGGCCGAGTGTTCGCGGCGCGATGGTCGGCAAGTCGAGTTCCTTGCCCTCGCGGCGAACGGTCAGGCTCAAGTCGTTCGCCCCGCGCGGCCAATTGTTAACGAGTCGGTAGGTCAGATCGTCCGGCGTGGAGACGGTTTTGCCGTTGACGCCGACGATCCGATCGCCGGCGTGCAGGCCCGCTTCCAGATAGGCCGATGACCTCGGATCGACTCGATCCACGAGAACCCCGTCGTTGTCCCTCGATTGGAATCGCGCCACGGTGAAGCCGGCCGGCGTTTGATAGCCTTGCTCGACCAACCCCTCGCGTGCCGCCGCCGACAGCGGGAAGTGAACGGCGTACACCGGACAGGTGGGACAAGCGACTTGACCGTAGCAGCAGCCGTTCAGGAAGCAGCCAAAACGACCCAGACAGATCCCCAACGCGATCGACGGGGCGAGGATGTCGGCGAGTTTCAACGTGGACAGACCGTATTTGCGGAAGATGAACCAGTAAGCGAATGCGTAGCCCACTAAACCGCCCAAAACCGATCCGTACAGCACGATGCCGCCGTCCCAGATGCGATAGAACTCGGTCAGCATCTCATCGAAGGCCATGTGGCGCTCGGCTCGCAAGTAGACAATGCGCGCGCCGATCAGTCCACCGATGAACAGCCACATCGCCACGTCCTGAATGTGTTCCCGTGCCACTCCCTCGGCCTCGGCCCGCCGTCCGGCCAGCCAAGTGCAAAGGATGAAGGCGAGAAACAGCATCATGCCGAAGCCGTAGATGGGCAAGCCCTGTAGCAACCTCGGCGCGGCGAAATAGACGACGAACGCCGACAAGACGCCGAAACCCATCAACCACGATGCTGCTCCGCGTAGCCCCTCCTTGATCGCCTTGTCCCGGACGCGCCCGCCGAGCAACCAGACGATCCCCGCTAGGCTGAGACCGGCTACAAACAGAAAAACGTACAACGGCAGATTCGCCGGCAGCCAGTCGGCTTTGAGTGGGATGTGAAACAGAACCTGACGCATGGATGAATGCCAACCTTTCGACTATCGGCAGCATAAAGTTCTCCCCTCTCCCCTGAGTACAGGGGAGAGGGGTGTGGAGATTCGTCCCCCTCACCCCCAGCCCCTCTCCCCTGAGTACAGGGGAGAGGGGTGTGGAGATTCGTCCCCTCTCTCCTGAGTACAGGGGAGAGGGGAGAAAGAGAATCGCCGTTCGGCTATCGGCTATCCTACGAGTCAGATAGCCGATAGCCGATAGCTGTAAGCCGATAGCCGATAGCCGTCACAAGATAGCCGATTGCGACGGAAGACGGTATATCAATCAGGACTTTGAATCCCTCGACATTCTCCCGCCCGCGGTTGCGAGTACCTCGCCATGCACCTGAGCGACGACCCCTCGATTTCCTCCAAGCCCGCTTTTGATTCCGACAACCGACCGTGGTGGCGATTGCTCAATCGCTATCACTGGTTTGTATTCACCGTGGCCGCGCTCGGCTGGTTGTTCGATACGATGGATCAACAATTGTTCAACATCGCACGCGCCCCGGCGATCCGTTCCGTCCTCTCCCACGATCTCGGACGGTCTCCCACCGATGGCGAAGTGCAAGAGTACGGCGGCTATGCCACCTCGATCTTCCTCCTCGGTTGGGGAACGGGAGGGCTAATTTTTGGGATGTTGGGCGATCTGCTGGGCCGTGTCCGCTCCCTAATGCTGACGATCTTGTTGTATTCGTTCTTCACCGGATTGAGCGCGATCTCCAGCACGGTGTTCGACTTCTCGGTCTATCGGTTTCTGACCGGCTTGGGAGTAGGAGGCGAATTCGCGGTCGGTGTCTCACTGGTGGCGGAGGTCATGCCCGATCGCGCGCGGCCGTTTGCGTTGGGGTTGCTGCAAGCCCTTTCGGCGGTTGGTAACATCACCGCCGCCCTCGTGGGTATGTTTCAGGGCTATCTGACGCAGCACGGCATCTTGAAAGGCGACTACGGCTGGCGAGGCATGTTCCTCTTCGGCACCCTGCCCGCCTTGCTGACACTGCTCATCATGCGGCGATTGAAAGAGCCGGAACGCTGGCAAGCGCTGGCCTCCGCCAGCAGCGCCGGCGAACGGCTCCGCGCCTATTTCGGCGAACTGTTCGGCAATCCTCGCTGGACACGCAACGCCGTCTTCGGTCTATTGTTGGCCTCGTCCGGCATCATCGGTTTGTGGGGCATCGGCTTTTTCAGCATCGACTTGCAACGTCACGTTTTTCGCCAGGCCTTTGAGGAGCGCGGACTACCCAAAGAGCAAATTGATGGCCTGGTCGGTTTTTGGGCCGGAGTAACCTCGCTGACTTTTAACATCGGTGCCTTCTTTGGAGTGTACGGCTTCAGCGTCGTCACGCACCATCTCGGCCGGCGCAAGACGTTCGCCATTTCGTTCGTGCTGGCGATGTTCAGTACCGCCTTCGTCTTCTGGAATTTCCGCACCATCGCCGACGTGTTCTGGATGATCCCGATTATGGGCTTCTGCCAACTCGCGCTCTTCGGCGGCTATGCAATCTATTTCCCGGAGTTGTTCCCGACGCGCCTGCGCAGCACGGGAACTTCGTTCTGTTACAATGGCGCGCGCTTCGTGGCGGCACTGGGTCCGACGATGCTGGGATTGTTGACCAACCGCGTTTTCAAGGATTATCACGAGCCAATGCGCCTCGCAGGCGTGTGCATGTGCGCGGTCTTTCTGATCGGCCTCGTCGTCCTGCCCTTCGCTCCGGAGACGAAGGGACAACCGCTGCCAGAGTAACCAGATAACAACGGATAAAGAGAACAGAATATGACAACAACCACCCCCGATTGGCTGACGCGGCGCGGAGTGAAGTTGCAAGCGAGCAAAGACGATCTGTCTTGGCTGGTCTATCTCGGCAAGGAGCCGCATTATTTGCTCATGGCCGTGCCAGTGAAGGGACAATACGGCTGCCGCATCACCCAAACCATCAACGGCCGACGCCTCGACGGCGGTTCGACGTTTGCAAGCGTTGAAGCGGCGTTGCAAGGCGGACTCGAAGAATTGCGCAAAGCACTCGGCTGGTAGTCGAAAAGAATGAACGTGGAGGGGATGGCTGCGACCTTTCAAAAGCATCGAGATTTGTCTCGGACATGAGAAAGTCTCTACCGCGCCGCGAACGGCATCGGATGCTTCGAGGGCGACGAGACTGAAGGTCCGCCCTCTCCAGTTCACAAGGAATCAACATCTATGGATTCGCGCGAACGTATCCCCGATGGGACATTTTCTCAATCGCATTCGTCTCGGTTTCGAGTCGAACCGCTGACGGATTTCAGCCGGGCCGAGGCGCGGCGGGATATGGATGCCGCACTCGCGGAAGTGGCATCGCAACTCGGACGAACGTATTGGCCGATTGTCTCTGGAAAAAGCGTTCCCACCGCAGCTACTTTTGCTTCGGTCGATCCCTCTTACAAGGCGCGGATTGTCGGCGTCTGCGGGCGTGCCGGCGTGGCACAAGCGAACGAAGCCGTCGCCGTCGCCAAAGCGGCATTTCCCGCATGGCGCGACACCGAGGCGGCGACGCGGGCCGAGTATCTGTTTCGCGCCGCCGAGGCGATGCGTCGGCGTCGTTTCGAGTATGCGGCCTGGCAGGTCTACGAGTGCGGCAAGCCGCGCCGCGAAGCCGATGCCGACGTGGCCGAGAGCATCGACTATTGCGAGTTCTACGGCCGCGAGATGCTGCGGCTGGCCCAGCCGAGGCGGCGCGATGTCGCCGGGGAAGAGAACGTCTATTTCTACGAGCCTCGCGGCGTTACCGTCGTGATCGCGCCGTGGAACTTTCCCATGGCCATCCTGTGCGGGATGACCGTCGCCGCGCTCGTGACCGGCAACACGGTCGTAATGAAACCCGCCGAACAATCGAGCGTAGTCGCGGCCAAGCTGATGGAGGTGTTTCAGCAAGTCGGGTTGCCTCCTGGCGTTATCGCTTATCTGCCGGGCGTCGGCGAAGAGATCGGACCGGTCCTCGTCGAACATCCCGACGTGGCCACGATCGCCTTCACCGGCTCGCGCGCCGTGGGACTGGCAATCGCGCGCGGTGCCGCCGAGGTGCGGCCCGGACAGCAACACATCAAGCGTGCGATTGCCGAGTTGGGCGGAAAAAATGCCATTGTGGTGGACGATGACGCCGACATGGACGAAGCGGTACACGGCGTCGTGGCCAGCGCCTTTGGCTATGCGGGTCAGAAGTGTTCGGCGTGCAGTCGGGTCATTGTGCCTGAGTCGCTCCACGATGCGTTTGTCGTCCGTCTTGTGGAAGCAATCCGAAGTCTGAAAATCGCACCCGCCGACGATCCCGGCTGTAGCATCGGCCCGGTGATCGACGGCGAAGCGCAACGGCGCATCTTGGCCGTCATCGAAAAGGGCAAAAGCGAAGGACGACTCGTCTTCGTCGGCGAAGTCGGGGCGTTCCAAGACGACGGCTACTACGTCCCTCCGCATGTCTTCGCCGACGTTGCCCCGTCGGCAAGCATCGCCCAGGAAGAAATCTTCGGGCCGGTCTTGGCCGTGTTGAAGGCGCGCGATCTCGACCACGCTTTGGAAATCGCCAACGGCACGGCATACGCGCTGACAGGCGGATTCTTCTCGCGCAGCCCCCAACACATCGCGCGCGTCAAGCGGGAGTTTCGCCTCGGCAATCTCTATATCAATCGCAAGATCACCGGCGCGTTCGCGGATCGTCAGCCGTTTGGAGGATTCAAAATGTCGGGCATCGGTTCGAAGGCCGGCGGTCCCGATTATTTGTTGCAATTCGTGCTGCCTCGTACAATTACTGAGAACACGCTGCGGCGCGGCTTCGCACCCGATGTCGAAGCGACCGAATTGAGTTAACCAAATGGGTTCGTTTCGCCGTCACGGCGACAAACCAGCGCCAGAGTTTCTAGCGCTCTCATCCTGCCGTGCCGAATCGACCTTCGATGGAGAGCCACTCGTCATGAAGCGATGCCTACTCACCTTTGCACTCGTCCTCGTCCTCGGCCTCCCTCTGATGGCCGATGATTCCAGGGAATTGAAGGGGCACGACGTCCTGGTTTACAGCGTTGCCTTCAGCCCCGATGGCAAGGTTTTGGCCACGGCCGGTTTTGACAACACGATCAAGCTGTGGGACTTTCCTGCCGGCAAGGAGATACGAACGCTGACCGGCCATGCGGGGCCGGTCTATTGCGTCGTCTTCAGCAAGGACGGTAAAATGTTAGCGTCCTCCAGCCACGACAAAACCATCCGGCTTTGGAACCCCGCCGACGGTAAACTCATCCGCGAGTTGAAAGGTCACACCGAGATTGTAGACAGCATCGCCTTTCATCCCGATGGCAAATTGCTGGCGTCCGGCAGTTCCGATAAGAGCGTTCGCTTGTGGAACCCCGCCGACGGCAAGGAAATCAAGAACCTGGGCGCGCACGGAAATAACGTCTACAGTGTCGCCTTTAGCCCCGACGGTAAGACGCTCGCTTCGAGCGGCGCGGATGCCGTCATCAAACTCTGGGATGTGCCCGGACAAAAAGAGATCAAGACTATCAAAATGCCCGATAGCCCGATCCTCAGCGGCGTCATGGGGGTTGCCTTCACGCCGGACGGCCAGCAACTCGTTACCATCGGCCAAGATCGCTTCGTTCGCGTGTGGGACGTAAAAGCCGGCAAACAACTGAAAGAGATGGGGCCGACCGAAGACGACCTCTACGGCATGGCTTTTTCGCCGGACGGCAAGAGATTGGCGACGAGCGGCTATAAGGGCACGATTACGCTCTGGGATGTCGCCGCCAGCAAGAAAGTCCTGGCGAAGAGACTAAAGGCGTTCGGCGCGTATTGCATCGCCTTCACGCCGGACGGCAAATCGGTGGTCACCGGCCACGACCAAAAAAGCAAGCACACCTGTTTGATTACACCTTTGAATAACCCCTGATGTCCACTCTTTTTGCAAGGCGCGTCGACAGCACTCGACGCGCCACTTCCCGCAGGGCGGAGACCCATCGGTTCTCGTCGAGCGCCAACCTCTGGCGGCAAATCGGCGCGACGGCTGGAACGCGAGCTTTGACTCCCAGACTTTCCGCTTTACGAATCGACTGAAGGAGTTCGGATTGTTCTAGGAATGACGGTTTTTCCTCTTCCTTCGCTTGAAGTCGAGAACGAAAATCACTCGAACACCGCGAGCGCTCCGTCCTCCTTGGGCTGGAACGTGCCGTAGGAGGATGGCCACACGAGATAGTCTTGCACGTCGGTACCCGGTACGTCGTTGTCGCACAGCATCAGCCCCAGCCAGAACGTCGCGCCCCTCCTCACAGGAAATAGAGACTCTTCGGAGCCTCGATAGGTCATTTTATCGATCGGCAGTTTGAACTCGGTTGCGATAACCTTGCAATCTGACATATCGACTCCATACACGGCCTCGATCAGTTTGCGCTCGTCGACGCTCTGGGCATTGTCGAGTACGCGAACGGAGCGAGGGGCATGCTCGGCCGGAGTGCGGTCTTCGAGTTTGCCGTAAAAGAATCGTCGCCGCACCATCCCCGGCGTTTCGTCGGTGTAATTGGAGACGCTCCACTGAAAACCGTCGAAGAAACCGTTCACCATAATCTCGAATGTATCCTGCAGGTGCGACTTGGACACCGGCTGGTGGAAGGTGACGACATCGTCGAAGCGCAGCACCTGGACGTAGAGGTTATTCCCTTCGTAGGCGAGCCTTACGATGGCGCTGGCGTCTTTCGGGCCGTCGATGGAACCCGAGGCGGTGACGGGAAGCATAAGGACTTGCGGCGTGATGCCGGCCGCGCGCCATTTGTTCAAGTCTCCGTCCATTTTCATCGGCCCATTCAGACGGCGAATCAGAACCTTGGGGGCGGCGGCCTTGCCGAGTCGATCGAACGCTTTCACCGGGCGAAATGCCAAGGCCCGAGACGAAGCGGCATCGAGCGTAAACGGGAAGCGGGCCGAGAGGAAATCGTCGTTATGGTCGAGAGTGAGCCAATGCGTGCCGTTAATCATGTAGTCGCCCACCAGGACTTGAACTTTGCCGTCGTTGCCCTCGAAGGTCAAGTATTGGCCGGGATGATCGACCCACATCCCCGTCCATTGTGCCTCGGCGGGGAAGCCGAGGCGGCCGAGACCCAGACCGTTTTCGTCGAGTCCAATCCATTCGGCTTGATGTCCCCAACTCGTGAGGAACGCCTTCTTCCCCATGCGTTTGATCCCTTGGATGGGCGCGTATTCGTTGAGCGGGCGCAGCCAGCGCATGTGGCCTTCGCGGTCGAAGAGGGCGAGATCGCTTCCGCCGCTATTGCTCAGGCTGTTGAGCGGGCTATGGCGAAACTGGAACGTCGCCAACAATCGTCCGTCTTTCGCCATTCGCGACTCGGATTGATTGCGGACATCTTCGATCTTGGAAAAGTCGTAAGGGGAGGCAATGGCCGGTCGTTGGGCGCGCAGCAGCGATTCGGGCGGAAATTCGTAAATCGGCACGCCGGAGGCATCGAGTCCCTTCCGCTTCCAAAGGAACCCGATGCCGTCGAGGCCGATGCCGACGGTGGTGCGGAAGTCCCCGCCGCCGTCCGGTTCGGCGAACATCCAGCGCGCCACCAGGGGCCAACGCACCGGCTTGCCATTCGTGTCCAGCACCGGATCTCCCGAACCGTCTTTATCGTCGATGGACCCATCGTGATTGGCATCGCGCCGTACCACCCATTGACCGTCTTTGGCGGGCGTGTACAGCAGCACGGGCTGGCCGAGGTGCTTCTCGAACCGGACGATGAGGAGCGCTCCTTGGGCGTTCTTTTGCCCCGGTTCGCGCCACTCGCCGCGCACGATGCCGAACTTCTTTCCGCCAGCGGAGAAATAGCCGACGATGCAATCCCCTTGAGCGGTCTGAGGAGGAAGCCCCCAGTAGGCGTCGGGTTGCCAGCGGCCCGCCTTGGCGTCGATCCACCATGAGAATCGACCGCGATGATCGAAGAGGCGCGGGCGCGCGTCGTCGTCGAACAGGGCCAAGGTCGGTTGATTGCCGAACTGCGAGATACTGGCGTACTCGGCTTCCCCGGACGCCGTCAGGACGACGACGCGCCCGGAAGCATCTCGTAAGGCGATACGTTCCTTCTCATCGAGTGCCAACGAAACCTGGCGCGACTCGCTGTAGAGTCCGGTCTGAAAGTGGAAGCGATCCGGCAGAAGCGGTCCAAAAGGGCCATCGCCTCGACCCACAGTGCGGATGGGTCGCAACTGTTTCGGATTGGAACAATCGAAAAGGTGAATTTTACCCGTAGCAGCCGAGGCAACGGCGAGGCGATCGCCGTTGAGAGCCAAGCCGACTGGAACGCGAACGCCGGTAAACTCGGAGAGGCGCTCCCCTTTCGGCGACAGCGCAATGAGCTTTTCCATGCCGCTCACGACCCAGAGGACTTTCCGCGCGCGGTCGGCTGCCGGTTGCGAGGGGGAAGGACAGGGTATCGACTCCGTGAACTGCGGTTTGTCGCTCGCCGTTCGATAGATCTTGTTGTTCTTCGTGTCCGCCAGATAGAGCGAGCCGTCCATCTCATCCATGCCGTTGAGTTGGGCGTCGGTCGGCGTTTGCAAGCCGTGCTTGGGGTCGCTCCAAGGCATCAGCTTGCCGTCGCGCGCATCGAGTCGAGAGAGAATATAGGTATCCTTTGCCCCCTGTGGACGAAGGAAATAGACGATCTCTCCTCGGACGCACAATCCTACCGGCTCGGCGTTTCCTTGAAACACCCACTGAGCGAGTCCGGTCTGTAAATTGCGACTGCGCAGATTTTCGTTGCGCTCATTCCAACCGTTGGCCATCAACAATGTGCCATTGGCAGCAAAGCGAACGAGCCGAGCGTGGCTTTGATCGGTGTTGTAACGCCCACTATCAACACCCGTGTTGCCGGTGAGTTGGCGATACTTCCAACGCAAGCGGCTCTCGACCACGCGAACTTCGTATGCCCCCGCCGAAATGGCCTCGCCTAGCTGAGTTCGACTCGGCAAGACGAATCCATGCGTTCCCTTCTTGAGCGGCAGATCGTGAAAGAGATACCGCACGAGCGTTCCATCCGGACGGAAAATGCCCGCGCTTTTCGTCCCTTCCTTCTGAGAGATGATGAATTCGGCATCCGGTTTGGGAGCGGGGAGGGGAGGAGCTTCGTAAGCGCCCAAATCGACGGCACCGATGCGCGGAAGGCCGTCGATGTCCGCGACGGGAGCTTTCTCATCGGCGAACTCCTCCGTTCCCCAATCGGAGGTCGTCGCGCGCCACGGTGCCCACTCCAGGACGGATACGGGTCGATAATCTCCAGCTTCCGCGTTGGCGAAATGGACGCGCAGAGCTACCGAATGGGCGTCCAGACCGTTCGTCAGATCGCGCCATTGTGGCACGGTCGATCGGGTGACTTGTCCGTCCGTTTTCCCGGCGACGAGACAGCGGTACAAATTGTAATCGACGGCCAACCCGTTGTGCTTGCCATTGACGACGATGCCCGTGCCGGCATTTGCCACGAGATTGTTGAACGCACGGACATTCTGCGTCTCGCTGAGACTGAGACCGACCGAGGCATTGCCGGCAAACGTGCAATTGACGACGACGGCGGCGCGCACGCGATTGAACGACAGGCCCACGAGCGAATCGGCCACGATGCAGTTTTCAACGCGCCCGCCTTCGACCTTCGTCCATTGAATTCCCAATGCCCCTCCTTGAATGCGGACGCGGCAAATGGCGATATTCCGCGCATCTTCGACCACAAGAGCGGCGGTCCCTTTGGTTTGAACGGTCAGGTCCTCAATGCGACAATTCTCCGTTTTTCCTAGGGCGATGGCTGCCGGAGCCGTGCCGGCGTCGAGAATAGTTTTCGCATATCCCGCCCCGCGCAGGCTCACGCCGGGCGGGAGCTTGTTCGCGCCGGCGAAGGTGCCTGCCGGCAACACGATTGTCGTGCCTGGTTTTGCCTTCGCGATGACGGCTGCGAGCGATTTCGTCCCCGGTGGTATCTCGATTTGCTCGGCTCGACCGTTCGAGAGCCATGCGGCCCACACCAAGAAACAGCCGCGCCAACTCCACCGAGTCAACCGCCCTCGTCGCGTCGCCATGTCTATCTCCGGAGCATCGAATGAATGGGGTGAAAAACGCCTGGGACCATTCCAAGGAAAATCTCGACGGAACCGCTAGTCTGGCTGGAAGGAGCGATCGCGCGCCACGGCTGCCGACCACTTCTATGAGGACATCGTACAAGGACGGCCCCGCGAGTCGATCCCTGGATCGTACGAGACAGCGGCGGGGGCTTGATAGCGGAGCATCATTCTCCCAACATGATAGAGGAAAGATTCGGCAAGGCGGAACTCCTGGGAGCGATTTGGGTATGTCATCTTTCGTCAACCTCGTGGCCGATCTCGCGCCCGGAAGGCCGCTGATCGACAATAGCAACGTCTTTTACTCCATCGTCGGCGGAGCGATGCTGTTGTTATTGCTGCTGATTCTGTTCTTGCGGCGCGGTCGTCGGCCGTCGGTGGATGCCGAGGCAGGGCTTGTCGAAAAGCTGGTCGATTATCCGCCGGCGGGTCCGGGACCGTCGCGCTTATTCCTGCACGGGCAGCCCGTGCGTTTACGATTGGTGGTGATGGCACCGATGGGCAAACGGCCCTTGCCGTCCGACATTGCAGTCGAACCGGCGCTCGAGCGCGTCGTGCGCGGCTTGGGAGGCATCGTGCGGCAAGATCGGCCTCGCGTGCGCGCTTGGCCGGCACAACTCAGCCAACACGGCTTCGCACCCACATTCTTTCGGCTGAGCCAGCGCCCGGAACCGGCCGGCAAGCCTTCGCCCTGGCTCTTCGCCGCCGGACCCGTTCGCGCCGACGGCCAGCAATTCCTCCTCGGTCTCGTCCTGTTCGCCGATGTCTCGACTGCCGACAACAACTTGATCTTGGATGCGACTCAGTGGAGCGAATGGTTCCGCGTCGGTCCCAGGGCCTGAGCCGACGCGAAGGTCGCGAACCTGCCGCGATGTCGCCGTGTCCTCTCCACGACAAATGCCGAGGACGGCTTCGCCGATTCGTCTGGAAGGCCCGATCTCATGGAATTGCGTCTCGATCTCTTGTTGCAGAAGTTGCGCGACCGTCCCGCTGCCGTGCTCGACGCCATCGACCGCGATCCGCTTTTGCTGAAGCGCGAGAGCGGATCGCTGGTGTTGGCCAATGCCAGTCAGGTCTTGTACACCCCGCAAGAAGAACATCAACTCTACGCCAAGGGCATCGTCTATCGCCGCCATCCCTACCGTCTGGTGTCGCTGCCGCTAGTCAAGATTTACAATCTCGGCGAGCGCGAGGTGACGGTGGCCGATTTGATCGCGCTGATGGGCGAGCCAAACGTCTCGTTGCGCTTTCCGCGAAAAATCGACGGCTCGTTGATCCAGGTGTTTCGGCACGAGGGGCGCGTCTGGTTTACGACGCGCGGAGCCATTGAAGGAGCGACGTGGCGCTCCGACCGTGAAACGGGCGACGAGTTCGATTATCTCGGCGCGGCCCGCCGTCTCGCCGTCGAGCGCTATCCGCGCCTGCTCGACGACGATGCCTTGCCCGAAGGCCGCACGTTGATTTTCGAGCTGATTCATCCGTTGGCGAAGAAGATAACGGACTACGGCGAGCGAGCGGACTTGATCTTGTTGGCTTGCTTCGACGTTCGCCGATGGGCCTACGCCCGCTATGAGGAAGTCGTGGACCTTGCCGCGCGTCTTCAGCTTGTCGCGGTGGATGCCTATTCCCCACGCGGGGCGACGCTGAGCGAACAGATCGAGGATCTTCTGCAATCGCTGGCCGGTTCCGATCAGGAAGGCAGCGTCCTCCAATTTGAGAACCGAGTCGAGGCGATCTATCGGGTCAAGGTAAAGTCGCCGGACTATCTCCGCCTGCTGCGCGCGATGTCCCAATGCACTTACGAGAATCTCGTCGCCCTCGTAGACAACAATTCCGATCTGAAAAGTTGGCAAGACGTGGAAGCCTACTTTCATTCGCTGGGAAGGGAGACGATGCCCGAAGAGATCTTGCAAATGTATCGTCCGCATTTCGATCGATTCCTGGCTTATCTCGCCGCTTGCGAGCGGCTGCGCCAATGGGCGCTGGCGACTTCTGCCGACCTGGCGCGCCGTCTTGGGGACGAGAAAGACACCCGAATCCAGCGCAAGGGGTTTGCTGCCGTGGCGTCGCGCTTCCCTCGCTCCAATCTGCTCTTCGCCGCGTTCGACAACCGCCTCGACGCCGACCGGATGCGTCGTCTCATCCGCGATCCCGACGAAGCCCGGCAAGCGCTCGCCGATCTCGACTTGGTTTAGGCGTCCCCTTGGATTCGTTCGCTCGACTTCGTCCGCCATGTTCCGCCGTTCGACGCGACGGCAATGCGGGAAGTCGAGGGGCAAGGAGAATTGCGACAATCGTTATCATTCGACCGCGATGATCCTCCCCGTCTCGCCCAAACGGCAATCGCGTTCGCTCTCGCTTGGCAGAACGCGAAAGACGGGTAAAATGAATTGTTGGGATTCGATGAGAGCATCGCGCCGCTTCCGCGCAACCGCGTCCGAATGGGATCAGCCATGGATTCGATGGATGTCAATGTCTTCAGGCAAATGATTCTCAAACTCGGACTTGCCACCGAAGCCCAAATGGCGGAAGTGCGCGACGAGATGGGCGATGGAGTGGACTTGATCCAATTTCGCAGCGCGATGGAACGCAAGAGTTTTCTGACGCCCTGGCAGAGCGGCAAAGTGCTGAAGGGCGACCTCGATGGCTTTTACCTGGGCGGCTATCGCATTCTCTACAAGATATCGTCGGGGAGCTTTGGCCGGGTATTCCGCGCCGACGATCCGCGCAGCGGCCGCGTCGTCGCCGTCAAGGTGCTGCGCCGGCGTTGGAGCGAAGATCAGGCGCGCATCGACCTGTTCATCCGCGAAGGCAAAGTCGGACTGACGCTGAAACACCCCAACATCGTCGAGGTGTTGGCCATCAGCCGCGACAATTCCTCCGGCCAATACTATCTCGTCATGGAGTTCGTTGAAGGCGGCAACCTCCGCGAGATTTTGCAAATCCGCAAGAAATTAAATGTCGCCGAGTCGCTGCGCATCGTCTCCGACGCCGCCAGCGGACTCGCTTACGCCTACAGCCGAGGCATGGGGCACCGCGACATCAAACTGACGAACCTGCTCATCTCCAGCACGGGCGAGGCGAAGCTGGTGGACTTCGGTTTGGCTCAATTCTTTTCGACGCTGGCCAAAAAGGAAGAAGAGAAGGTCGATCGCACCGTCGATTATGCCGGTCTGGAGCGCGCCACTGGTGTGAAATCCGGCGATGTGCGCAGCGATATTTATTTCCTGGGTTGCGTTCTGTACGAGTGCATGACGGGGCGCTCGCCGATCACCATGACGCGCGACAAGAACTCGCGCATGCGGAAAGAGCGGTTCGAGGAAGTCAAACCGATCAACCCCCACGAAATCGACGGGCCGCCCAGCGTCCTCTCGTTGGTGGAAACCATGATGGCGCTCGACCCCAAACAGCGCTACCAAACGCCGACGCAGCTGGTCGATGCCATCAAGACCGTGCGCCGCGATGTCGAGGGCAAGGCGGGCAAGGGCGATGGACGCGCGCCGTCGCGCTCGGTCTTCGTCGCCGAACGCGACGAGCATTTGCAAGACGTATTGCGCGACGGCCTTAAGGATCAGGGGTATCGCGTATTCATGGCCAGCGACCCGTTACGGGCATTGGACCGCTACCGGCAGCAGCCCTACGACGCCTTGATTGTGGACGCGCGGACCACCGGCGAAGACGGCTTTCGCGTCTTCGAGCATATCGTGGAGGAAGCGGCGCGAAAACGGCTGACTTGCGCCGCCGTTCTGCTCTTGGGGCAAGATCAAGCCAGTTGGGCAGGTCGATTGCACGAAGCGCCGCACGTCGGTGTCTTGGTGCAAAACATCACGCTAAAAAGTGTTGCCCGCAAACTCAAGGAACTGATCGAGGCGGCACATTGACCGTCTCGCCGACCTCAACGACCGGGAATCGGCCGACCCATGCGCTCCAAGAGTTGCTTCATATCTTCCCACACCTCCTTCTTTTTCTGCGGGCTGCGTCCGGGTAGCAAATAGGCGGGATGATAAGTACACATCACGGGGATGCCTTTGAAGTCGTGGAAGCGTCCGCGCAGTCTGCCAATGCCTTCGGTCGTGCCCAGAAGATTCTGAGCGGCGCAGGCTCCCAGCGCGCAGAGGAACCGAGGACGCACCAGTTCCAGTTGTCGTTCGAGGAATTCGCGGCAGTTACCGGCTTCCTGCGTTGTTGGCACACGATTGCCCGGAGGTCGGCATTTACAAATGTTGCAGATGTACACCTCCTCGCGCTTCATCCCACACGCCGCGATGATGCGATCGAGCAATTGCCCCGCCTCGCCCACGAACGGTTCGCCGCGTTGATCTTCGGTCGCTCCCGGCGCTTCGCCAACGAAACACAACTCCGGATCGAGAGGTCCGACGCCGAAGACGGTGCGCGAACGACTCACCACCAATTCGGTACAGCGCTGGCAGGACGCGATTTGCTCGGCCAATACGAGCAATTCGCTCCGTCGATTTACGACGCCGTTGGACGACACCGGCTCGCCGACGGCGGAGGCGGACGGGGATTGCGTCGGCGTCTCGGCGACCGTTGCCGACTCCACCGCCAGAGGTTGAGACGGCAGCCACGTCACCCCGGCGGCGCGGAGACTGTCTAAATGTTGCCGAACTTGACGGGCAGCATCCGCAGGCGTCGCGTCCGATTGTTCCGGGATGGCTTCGCGCTGGTTCATTTCTTAACCCTCGGACAGATGAAATGCTACGCTATCGAAAACGGTTTCGTTTGGGGAGACGCTTTCAGCACGACCGCTTCGCTACTTCGCTACTGGATCATCCAACTCGAATCCCAACCGTGGAAGCAATCGTCTAATCCGCGATGTGAGGATGAATCGTGTAGTCGGCGAAGCGTTCCACGTCGCGGACGGCGTCTTCCCAACTGAAACGATCGCTGCCGAAGTGCCACAGACGTATCGTCGAGTCCGACACGACGCGAAAGCCGCACGGCGTCGCCGCGCCGCGCCAATTCGCGCAGGGACAGCCTCGCAACCGGGTTCGGGAGCCCTACCCAGGGCACGAGGACGACACAGCGCGAAACGGGAGGCATGAGACTCCAAGTCGAGGGACAAACGAGTCAATCTTTAACGGCAATCGGTACTTCCACTGTCTTGCCCGCGCGAAGTAGCGTGAAAGTGATCGTTGGACCACCCTCGGCCAATTTTCCGCACAGAACCTTGCGGAATCTCTCATTCGTGCGGACTTCGATTTTATCGACTGCGATAATCACATCCTCGACGCGCAGGCCGGCGGCGAAGGGCGAGTCCTTGCGCACTTCGTTGATCCGGACACCGTCGCCAGTAATGGGATTCCCCTTTATATCCACTATCGTATTGCCTCGATAGTGTTGTCCGACGGTGAGTCCCACCGTTTCTGGAACGAAAAACTTTACGGGGGATCGGTCTGCCTTGATCGTGAGGATTGCGCTAGAATAAATCTTGGCACCTTTCGGAATCGAGACGGAACGTCCAGCGACAATGGTGCAATCCCTGACGAGAGTCGAACATCTCACTTCCCCGTTGGCAACGATCAAACAATGGTCGAGAGGTCCCCCCTTTTTCGTGCAATCGCACATGAAGTCGCCAGCGCAGAAAATAATCGTGTTCTGAGCCTGGAGGACTTCGACGTTTCCATTGGCAAAGATTACGCCACAAAACACGCCTGGGAGGCGGACATCGCCGGAGGCAAGATAAATAGTTCCGACCGCCGCTCTTTGTATGTTTTCCTCCACGATATTCTTACCGCGAACCTCTTTATATTTCGTCTGTACCTCGGCGATATCCTCGACGGAAGGTGGCTCTCGTAATTCTCTTAATTCGCTTTCCGAGTATTTCTTACGCTGGGAGCGCGACTTAAAGCGCGGGCCGCCCAACTTAAATCCCTGATAAAAAGCCTCCAGATTAAAGAAATGACGATGTTCCCATTCAAACGCTCGCGCCGTCAGTTCGGCAATGGCTTTGCCTCTTTCTTTCTCCCGATCGAATTCATTCCACAAGGCCAGCCGTTCGACCATCTCCTCGACGCGCCCTTCCTTGGCTAAAGCTACGGCCTTTGCCAAGCCCCGCCGCGCTCGTTTGGGGACATAGGACTTCAAAATGCGGTCCACGCGCCTCCGCACCTCAAGGTCGGGAGACTTGAGAATCTCTCTCAAACCAATCGGTTCGTCTTCCAACGCCTCGAGGGCTCGGGTAGCCGCTTCGCGAGTCTCAAATTGATCGCTTCCCAAATCTTTGAGCAGGCGTTCCAGGTTTATCGCAGCCGGTCCTTCCGCCGCATTTCCGCTCGGCTCTGTCGCGCCGGGAGACACCAACAAGCCGAGGGAAACGCCCAAAAGGAGCAGTAAAGCCATTGCTGCCAGCATGGATCGCGTCATGACCGAAACTCCCAAGGCTTCTTCGGATACGGGCTAATGTATCTCAGAGAGGCCAAGGTGAAGCCAAAGTACCTACGAGGGCTAGGAAGGAGGGCGGGCCAGCAACATTGCTCCCCCGCCTTCCTGGCATCAGGGTCCTTGCACGGGCTTACCGCCGGGATCGTCGTTGTCGGTCAGTCCGATTATGGTACTGTGACGCCCACCAACAACACTGTTCCGGCACTGTATATCCCACCGCCAAAACGGGTGGCAGAATTGAGAAAGCCAGGGGCACCGATGGTACCACCGTACATGTTGAAGTCCCCGCCGGTACCTACAGCGACCCCACCGCCGTTACAATTAAGCCCCCCGGGTGCGGCAGCTTGATTGAAGTAGATCGGCGGACTGCCTATCGTGGGGAGCGTGAAACAGGTGATCGTACCGACGTTTCCCACGAATTTATCAGTGTACAGACCGCCGCCGCTGAAAGCTTCGTTGGAATGAATCGAGCAATTGCCGCAGATGATGACGTTTCCACCAAAATTGCCCAACCCTCCACCAACAGCACTCGCAGCGTTTTCGACAAGTTCAACATTGATTAGAGATAGTGCCGGTGGGTCAACAGTATCAGCATTGTATACGCCTCCGCCATTGGTCGCACGGTTATCTTCGATCACATCGCTCCCCAGCGTTAGATTTCCGTTGTTGTCAACGCCTCCTCCATTAACTGCATATCCGTCCATGATCGTCAGATTGTCGATTTCCGCAGTGACATTAGAAGCAACGCTGAAGATGCTATAAAGATTCTGCGCCGTGGCAGACCCCTGCACCGTGACTTGACTGCTCGACGGTACAATGATAGTTGTATTTTCGCCGATGGTCGGAAGAGGGAAAGCACCGATTTTAATGGTCCAGTCAACATTATTTTGAAACTCGATAATCGCACCAATATTCACCTGTTTGGCCGCCTGCGTCATGCAGTAGCGCAGATCGCCAGCATAGCCCGTACCCACCCCGGTATCCGTATTGGCACTTACGGTAAAGATCACCGGAGGCCCTTGAATAAGCCCAGCGAATTGGTTGGCCGACCCGCCCGGTGCCAATGCGAAAACGGGAGACAAACCGAGGGCATTGATGTTGCTATTGATACCGTTCGTGGCAACGTTCTCTTGCGTAGCCGTTTCGCCGTTGGGGAGGATGACCTGGATTCTGTACGGAGTGGGTTGAGAAAGTGAGAAGTTGAACGAGTAGTTACCATAC
>JAKBCS010000075.1 GCA_021807595.1 Planctomycetota bacterium
GCGCAACGGAGCCGATTGTCGCGCTGACGTTGCAATGCGAGAGCGAGATGAATCTGAAGCGAACCGCTGCCGAGGTCGGCTATACTCCCGATGAGTTTCGCAATCAACTGAAGCAGTCGGCGACATTGGCACGCTCTCTCGGTGCCCTGGAGATCCCCGGCGGCACGATACAACGCCAGGTGTTCACCGATGCCTTCGCAGAAATCATCCGTCATTTGGGGACGGCAACGCCCCAACGGCAAAGGGAGTGAACGGGATTGTTCCGAACCGCTGAAATCCCTTTTGATTTAGACCTGCCCCTGTTCTCGTTCGATGGCGTCGGCGTTGCTCGCAAGGCCATGCGCCAGACGGATGCGATCCACTTCGCGCATCACCTCGTCGATGACATCGGCGTTGGTGGTTACGTTGCGATATTCGACGACGAAGGCCCACAGATTGACGAGAAGGGTGGCTAGTGCGAGACCGGCGTGGGTCAGCCACGACCACTCTTGCCGTTGGACCGCGGCACCGGCGGCGGCAGCGGCGATGGGTACCAACATCGCCGTCAACGCGACCGGGAACGTCCGTCGCTTCAGATCGCGCGTCAGCTTGGGCAGAGGAGAATCCGGCAGACGATAGGCAATCGCCACTTCCTTGACCCAACGGCCGGTGCCGAGAAAGTAAATGAAGATCAGGCAGTGGACGCCGAGCGTCAACAGGACGGCGAACAGACCCAGCAAGAAATGGACCATGTAGGTCGAATCGTCGTTCCTGCCGACGCTGCCGCGCGACCAGGAAAGCCAGCCGACCCCGTAGGTCAGCAGCAATACGAAGAAGTTAAACGCCGCCAAACGTGCAAGAATTCGAGACATATCAGCTTTCGGCTATCGGCTATCGGCTTTCGGCTATCGGGTTGTTGACAACAGGAGAAGCCGATTCGACTTCCCATTCTTTCGATGAGTTAACTTATTGGAATTAGTCAAGACTGACAGCCGAAAGCCGATTGTCGATAGCCGATACTGGATGTTCGTAAGATACCAAAGAGGGCGATCCAGCCAAGACGAGCCATCTGTAGGTCTTGTAACGATCCACTCCCCATTGGAGCAGCTGTTGGGAGAAAAGGAATTTCATTCCTCTCTTGAGCTGGGCGCTATAATAGAACGTGATCGAGGCGGGGGGCAAAAAATAGCCCCCTCCTCGGGCGGACGGGTTGGAAAACCTGGATGAGGCCTTATCACGAGCGGGCGAGTCGATGGCGCGTTCTTTCTTTCTGCTGGCGGACGACCGGACGTTTCAACTCGTGACGACGAGTCTCTTTCTCGTCGTCTCGTTGCTTGTCGCCGCCTTCGTAATCGCGCTGGTTCAACGCTGGAGACGACGAGGCGATGCAAAGGAAGACTTGTCACCCAACGCTCAGCTGGCCCATTTTCGATCCTTGTATGAGGCTGGAACAATTAGTGCCGAAGAGTTTGAGCGCCTTCGCTCCATCTTGGGCGGCCGGATGCGCCATACTTTGGGGATGCCCGCTTCCCCCGCC
Organism: Planctomycetota bacterium; assembly: GCA_021807595.1. Classification (GTDB taxonomy): domain Bacteria; phylum Planctomycetota; class Planctomycetia; order Gemmatales; family Gemmataceae; genus JAJPHU01. Next base: position 1,517 of record JAKBCS010000075.1, read on the forward strand.
AAACCGGCGGCGCCTTCGCCCCCTTCAACGGCACCGCCTCAGCCGGAGAATCCCGATACGGGTATCCGTCCTTCGTAAATACGGCGAAAGTCCTTGCGGAACTTTCCGCCGCCCCGTAAAATCCGAAAATTGAGAACTGAACTAAACCCGTAATAAGGCTGCCACGTCACACGGATTCCGGCGACGACACGACTAACGACTTATTCCTTCGATTTTCGAGCGCGGGTCCGGTGAGTGGATAATCTGGTTGCCGACAACGAATCCCGACCTCTTGACAGGTAGGGCCGACGAAAAGGAGACCGCATGGCGACAAAAGACTCGGGCACAAGTGGAGGCGGAAAACGCCCCACAGGGAACACCGGGCGCAATCGCAACGCCTACTGTTCGTTTTGCCGGAAAAGTTACCGTGACGTTGGGCCTCTGGTCGAGGGGCCGGGCGACGTGTATATCTGCGGCGAGTGCATCGAGCTGTGCCAGTCGATCATCGACCAGGAGAAACGCCGACGCGGCGGTGCCAAGACTCTGTTCACCCACATTCCCACGCCGCGCAACATCAAGGAAAAGCTCGATCAGTATGTGATCGGCCAACAACGCGCTAAGAAAGTGTTGTCGGTGGCCGTCCACAATCACTACAAACGCCTCAGTCTCAGCGATCAGGGGCACGGTGATGTCGAAGTGGACAAGAGCAACATCCTGCTCATCGGGCCGACCGGCAGCGGCAAAACTCTGTTGGCCCGCACGCTCGCCAAGATACTCGATGTGCCCTTTGCCATCGGCGACGCCACCACGCTAACCGAGGCCGGCTATGTCGGCGAGGATGTCGAAAACCTGTTGTTGAAGCTGTTACACTCCGCCGACTTCGACATCGAAGCCGCCCAGCGCGGCATCATTTACATCGACGAAGTGGACAAGATCGCCAAGACGCATCAGAACGTCAGTATCACCCGCGATGTGTCCGGAGAAGGCGTCCAACAAGCGTTGCTGAAAATGCTCGAAGGGACCATCAGTAATGTCCCGCCCCAGGGTGGACGCAAGCATCCCGAACAGCAGTACATTCAGGTCGATACCTCGAACATCCTGTTCATCTGCGGCGGTACGTTCGTCGGTCTCGATAACGTCATCGCTCGCCGCATCGGTCGCAAGACCATCGGTTTCGGCAGCAATCCTGAGGCGCGCGAGACGAATCTCGGCGAGATGCTGTCAAAGGTGACGAGCGACGATCTGATCGAGTTCGGCATGATCCCCGAATTCATCGGGCGCTTGCCCGTCCTCGCCCCGCTCGATCCGCTCGACGAGGACTCGCTGATCCGCATTCTGACCGAGCCGAAAAACGCTCTGGTCCGCCAGTATCAGAAGCTGTTCGAGATGGAAGGGGCGGAGCTGGAGTTCGACCCGACCGCTCTGAAGGAGATCGCGCACAAGGCCAAGGAGCGCGACACCGGAGCGCGCGGTCTCCGCAGCATCGTCGAAGAAATCATGCTCGACATCCAGTTCGAGCTGCCGGACATCGAAGCGAAGACGAAGTATGTGGTAAACGATTCGGTGGTACGCGGCGACGTCTCCTTGTTCGAGAAACCGCCTACTCCAGATAAAAAGAGTGCTTAATGAGCTTTTAGAGGACACAAACCCGGAGGGTGCGAGCGCACCCTCCGGGTTTTTTCGTTCGTTTGTGTCACGATATCCATTTGTGCGACTGGGGACTCATGCCGAGATTTCGCCCTGACGGAATCGCTTTTTTTTCGATAGGCGGCGATCGGCACAACCGTTACAAGTGGGAGGTGCCACGACAGTCTGCATCTCTCGATTTTGGCGGTAAATAAGAACTTAAAAAGATCGCCCCGGCACGCGCGTTCTAGCTTACGGACTGGCCGAGGGCGCGGAAGCGCGCGTTCGCATCGCATTCGCCCGCAGTCTCCTGGCCTCAGTGGCCACGGTCGAACTACTGGGACACGGCGAGGGGGAGGGACACGGTGAACGTGGTGCCTTGGCCGACGCGACTGTCGGCGCGAACGCTGCCGAGCATAGCTTGCGACAGATGCTTGACGATGGACAGTCCCAGACCCGTACCGCCCATCTCGCGCGAGCGGGCTTTGTCCACCCGATAGAAGCGCTCGAAGATTCGAGGTAAGTCGGACTCCGGGATGCCGATGCCCGTATCGGCGACCTCCAGATACAATTGTCCGCCCTCGCGCCGCCAACGGATCGACACCCGACCGCTCTTCGGCGTGTACTTGACCGCGTTGTCCAACAAGTTATCGAGGATTTGCTCCAGCGCTTCTTCGTCGGCCCAAACGACCAGGGATTTGTCGTCTGGCGGAGACACAATCTCGACGACTTGTTCTTTCGCTTCGGCACGCGGACGATGGCGTTCCAAACAAGACTCGACGAGTTCGCCAATTGGAACGGCTTTGAAGTCGAATAATTCGTTTCCCGATTCGATGCGGGCCAGACTGAGCAAATCGAGAATGAGTGCGTGCAGGCGGTTGCTCTGACTGTCGAGTTGCTCAAGAAACTGACGGCGATGGTGCGGATCGTCCATCGCCCCGTCGAGCAGCGTTTCGATGCACACCTTGATGACCGAAAGCGGCGTCTTCAGTTCGTGGGAGACATTGGCGACGAACTCTTGCCGCAGCCGTTCCAGACGGCGTAGCTCGGTGGTATCGTGCAGCACGAGGACCGCTCCGCGCGGCGGCAAGCCGGGGAGACGGGCCGCGTGAACGGTGAGACTGCGCACCTGCGAACCGCTCCACCCCAACTCTTCACGCTGCGGTTCGCTGCTGTCGAGCGCTCGCTGCACCACGTCCAGAAGCGGACGCTGGCGCACCACCTCCCACAGACGGCGGCCCACGGGCGCTTGCCAGGGCAAGCCGAGTAGTTGCGTGGCACGCTCGTTGGCGTAGAGGATACGCTGATCGGCGTCGAGGGCGACGACGCCTTCAACCATGCCGCTGAGAATCGTTCGCAGCTGTTGGCGATCTTCTTCCAGCCGCGCGATGCGGGCATCAAGGCGTTCGCTCATGCGATTAAAAGCCGACACGCCCTCGGCGATTTCATCTTGCCCTTCGCCGAACACGCGCTGTCCGGCGTTGCCTTCGCCCAACTTGTTGGCGGCGGCGCTCAGCCTGCCGAGCGTTCTCCTCCACCTCCCCGTCAGCCGTGCGCTCCACAGGAGGCTCGTTGCCATCCCAATCCCCGCCGCTGCGCCAATCGCCAACAATACTCGCGGCCGCGCGTCGTCGTCGCGCAGCAACCACCCCACGACTATCGACAACCCCGCCAGAATCGAGAGATAGGTGAGGACAAAGGTAGATAATAAACGTCGGAACATATCGGGAATGTTGGAATGATGTCACCGTGGTCGGCAGCAACCCCAAGGGTTTGGGCCAACCGGGACGCCTCGAATTATTCTACTCGGCCCGACTGGCAAGGACGGCGCGACGGCCTGTGAGCAGACGGATGCCGACGTTCAGGAGCATGACGAAGGCGAGCAGCACGAGCGCGGCGGCCCAGGCTTGGCTTTCGAATCGGGGATCCCCGCTCATGGAGTATTGATAGATATAGAGGGGGAGAAAGCCCATGTTTTGCGCGGGTGAAAAGGCCCACTTGTCGTTGCCAAACGCGGTCATGAGCAGCGGCGCGGTTTCACCGGCTATGCGGGCGACGGCGAGAAAGGTCCCGGTTATGATGGCCGGTAACGCTGCGGGAACGATGACTCGCAATACCGTTTGCCAATGGTGCGCGCCCAGTGCATGGCTGCCGTTGCGCAACGCCTGCGGGACGAGCTTGAGCGCTTCTTCCGAAGCGCGCATGAGGATGGGGATCATCATAACCGCCAAGGCACACGCGCCGGCCCAACCGGAGAATTGTTGGCGGGGTCTCAACAGCCCGAATTCGATGAACCAGCGCACGAGGGCATATACCGAGGTGCCGACCACGATGGACGGCACGCCGCCGAGCAACTCGCCGAAAAAGCGGATGACGGGAGCTAGTCGACTGGTGCGATATTCGGAGAGAAAGATGGCCGACAGCAGGCCGACGGGCAGGGCGAGCAAGGCGGCCAGACCGACGAGGATGCCGCTACCGGCGATAGCGTTCGCCAAGCCGCCTCCCGCCTCACCTTGAGGACGCGGCAGCTTCGTGAAGAAGTCCCAACCGATCGAGCCGAAGCCGCGATAGGCGATGTAGCCGAGGATCAGAAACAGCGGAATGCAGGTAAGGAGCAGACAGAGGCCGAGAACGCCGGTCATCAGATGGTTGACGACGGAAGGTGCCAGCAAGCGATGTCCCGGCCGATTGCGCTGCCGATGCGCCGGTGATTCGGCAGCGCTTGAAAGCGATCCCTCAGCGGACAGTCTGCGAAATCTTCTAGCTGGTCGTCCCACGCGCCAGATGAGCAGGCGCGCCAAAGAATTCATCGAGATGGTGAGCAGGAATAAGAGCAGACTCAATTCGATAAGGGCGGAATCTTCCATGAGGCTTTCACTGGAGGGCAGTTTTTGGGCGAGCAAGCTGGGGATGGTGTAACCTTGGCCGAAAGGCAGCGGTTCGACGACCGGCGTATTGCCGATGAGCATGGTGACGGCCATCGTTTCGCCCACGGCTCGGCCCAGCGCGAGGAAACAGCCTCCGAGAATGCCCGGTCGCGCATACGGCCAGACGACGCCCCAGATGGTTTGCCAGCGCGTTGCTCCCAAGGCCAAAGCCCCCTCGCGCTGCGCGCGCGGGACGGCTTGGCACACGTCGAACGAGACGGCGGCGATATAGGGCACGACCATGATGGCCAGAATCAATCCCGCCGACAGTAACCCCTTGCCGCCGACGTTGGGACCGCCCATGAGGTCGAACATTTTTTGCACGTTGGGCGACAGGAAATGAATGCCCCAGAATCCGTAGACGACGCTGGGAATTGCCGCCAATAACTCGACGAGAAAGGAGCCGCCGCGCCTCAGCCACGCCGGCGCGACCTCGGCCAAAAACGTCGCCGTCCCCACTCCCAACGGCACGGCCAGCAGCATCGCCAACAGCGAAGTGACGACCGAACCGTAAAGGAATGACAGGCCGCCGAATTGATGGTGCTTGGGATCCCAATCGATGTCGAGGAAAATCGACGTGCCGACGCCGCGAACCGCCGGCCAGGCTTGCAGCGTTAACAGAGCCACGAGCAGCCCGACGAGCATCAGAACGACGAGCGCCGACGACTGAGCCAGGCAACGAAATATCCAATCCGCCAACCAGCCGATGCCTAACCCAGAACGAACCCGTTGCCACGATCCGCCGCGCGACGCGGGAAGTCGATTCGGTAAGACGGACATGAACGGCCCTCGATAGCATCTATTTCTTGATCTTCTGCAACTTTTCGTCGATGCGCTGCACGAGGGCTTGGGGTAAGCGGGCGTAATACATAGTCTCGTTGTACGTCTGTCCCTCGTGGACGGCCCAAGAGAGGAAGTCGAACAGCTTTTTGCCGCGGGCCGGTTCCTGATCGGCGTACAGCACAGCCCAGGTCGTGCCGCAAATGGGGTACGACTTCGCTCCGGACGCATCGAGCAAGTCGAGGTTCAGATCGTCGCCGACGCGCTGCTTGTCGTTCATGGCATTTTCGGCGGCACGGGTGACGCCCTCCAGATCGGCCCGAACGTAGTTGCCTTCGCGGTTCTGGACGGCTCCGAACTGGATCGCGTCCTTCCTCAGAAGAGCATAATAGAGTTCGACGTAGCCGATACTGCCTTCGGTCTGGCCGAGGAAACCGGCCACTCCGGGATTGCCTTGCTCGCCGGTCCCAGTCTTCCATTTCACCGTGGTCCCCGCGCCGATGCCGCTCTTTTGCCAGGCTGGACTAACTTTCTCGAGGTAGCCGGTGAAGATGAACGTCGAGCCACTGCCTTCGGTGCGATGGACCACGGCGATGCGGAGATCGGGCAATCGCACGTTCTTATTGAGTTTCTGGAGATCGGGATGGTTCCACTTTTGGATGTCGCCGAGAAAGATGCGTCCCAGCACGTCGCCGGAGAAGTGAATCGGCTCGTCGATCCCCTTCAAATTGTAGGCCGGTACAATGGCCCCTACGACCAGCGGAATGTTCAGCACATCGCCGCCGCGTTTGACCGCCAACTGGAGTTGCTCCTCGGTCATAAAGGCGTCGGTGCAGCCGAAATCGACCGCTCGATCGATCGTCTGTTTGATGCCCGCCGTCGAGCCGGTAGCCTGATAGTTAATCTCGCCGCCCTTTTCCTTGGTGTAAACGTCGATCCACTTGTCCATGATGGGCTTGATAAACGTCGATCCCGAACCGCTCGACGTTTGCGCGCCGTTGCCGCACCCCGCGCACGACAGAACCATCGCGCCAATAATAAACACCTTAGCGATCCGCATAGTATTCGGCCTCCTCGACACGTCGCTCGTCGCGCGTTGCCACTCCTGGGTTTAAGATAGAAGCGCTATTGTAAAAGTGCCACAACGCGAAAAGGATGTCGATAGGATGAATTTGCTGCGAAGACCGTATCCGAGTCGTTTTGTCGATTGAGAGAGTGGTTTGAGGCACGAGGCTCACCGGAAGCGCCGCGGTGGGTCGTGTGTCTCACCCCCTACTTGGAGGCGATCGAATGCCGCTGCAACTCGGATTGTCCGCCGAATTACGAGAGCGTTTGAAACGGGAGACCGAACGCCGGGGACAGTCGGTCGAAACGGTGGCGTTGCATCTGCGGGAGGAGCATCTGCCGCTCAGGCGTTGGCGCTGGGCACTTCGGATGTCGTGATTGCCACCACCAATTGTCGGCCATCTCTCTCGATTCGTCCCAGCCCAACTGTGGCAAAACCTCTCCGCCTGAGCGGTTCGTTGGGGAGTTCGGGCTGACACAATAGGGCCGTCGTGGTATGTTGCGGCGACGAGGACATTCCTGGCAGGAGGCCGGCTATGGACGGTATGGAGTGGTTGTTGATTGCCACGGGGTTCACGGGTGCTTTGAGCCTACTTTATCTGCTGCGCGCGGCGCATCACGCTTGGATGACGCCGCCGTCGCTGGAGGCGCACTTCTCGCCCAAGGGTGGATGCACCGACGCCATCGTTCGTGAAATCCAACACGCACGCCACGAAATCCTCGTCTTGGCATACTCGTTCACTTCCAAACCGATCGCCCAAGCGCTCGTCGATGCCAAGCTGCGCGGCGTGCATGTGGACATCGTTCTCGATCATAGCAACGAAAAAGAGGAGTACACCGATTTGCATTTCTTCCTACAACAGGGGCTGCATCCGGTCATCGACCCGCACCATGCCATCGCGCACAACAAGGTCATGGTCATCGACAATCGCACACTATTGACCGGCAGTTTCAATTTCACCCAGCACGCCGAGAGCGACAACGCCGAGAATCTCATGGTCATCAAAGGCCATCCCGAAATGGTGCGCACCTACAAGGAGAACTTCCAAACCCACAAGGCGCACGCCCGCGCGCCCGAAGTCAAACCCGCCCCCGCCGCGCGCGCGGCATAGCTGCCAGGGTTGAAACACAATCGCTCTCTCGGACAACGGGGGCCGAGAGAGCGTTTGCGCGTTCTGTGGCTGGGCGAAAGCCGCAATAGCTCGCACCGAAGGGAGCTGCCAGAGACAATCGAGGCTCTGGCGGTGCGATGTTGAAACCGGCAACAATCGCTGTGCCGTTGTGAGCAATTTTTAGACCAAATCGAGCTTATTTATCGGTTCTTCGTCGTGGGTTCACCTAACTTTCGCATTGGAAATAACTTAAGCGACCGAGCGCGTCGAGCGAACAAAGCCTCTTGCGAACCGGGGCGTTTCCATGCCTTAACAGTAGATGTTTCGGGTCGGCAACAATGTTATCGATTCGCAACAATCGGCCCATCGACGGCGATCTGCTTTTATGCTGGCGACACGGGACCATTGTCACTAGAACATCTCTTCCTAAGTCGCCGGCGGCGTGAAACCCTGCAAGGGGGAGATTGTCCGCATGACCATTTACGAACGAGCGTTGGCGCTGGTACAGGACGGCGATACCGTCGGACTGGGATCGGGCCATGCTTCTGCGGAGTTCATCACCGAGTTGGGCGAGCGCGCGCGACACGGTTTGAACGTGCGCGGAGTGGCTAGTTCGCGCGCCTCCGAAGAGTTGGCGCGGCGCGTCGGTATACGCATCGTGCCCTTGGCCGAGGCGGTGCCGTTGACCTTGACCGTGGACGGCGCGGATGAAGTCGATCCCCACTTGAATCTCATCAAGGGCTATGGCCGAGCGCTCATCCGCGAGAAAATCGTGGCGTCGGCCTCGCGGCAATTCGTGATTCTCGTGGGGCCGGGGAAGGAAGTGCCGATTCTCGGTTCCCGCGGCAAACTACCCATCGAAGTCGTGCCATTCGCCGTACCCGTGTGCCAAAAAGCGCTGACGAAACTCGGCTGCACACCGATTCTCTACGAGGAAGACGGCAAACCCTTCGTCTCCGACAACGGCAATCACATTCTCGATTGCGCCCTTGCACCGATTCTACATCCAGAACAGTTCGAGGAGCATGTGCGGGCCATCCCCGGCATCGTCGGTACGGGATTGTTCTTGGACATGGCGGATGTCGTATTCGTGGGCGACGACCACTTTAACGTGGTGGCGGAGCGGCGGCGAACGGCGAACCGGCTGCGTTAGCTGCCGGGTGACAATCAATATAGCCTTGAAAGGAGCGTGTATCGTGCAACTGGGCATGGTCGGTCTGGGGCGGATGGGCGGCAACATGGTCGAACGCTTGATGCGGGGCGGGCATCAGTGCGTGGTCTTCGATCTGAGTCCCGACAACGTCAAAAAGTACGTCGAGAAAAAAGCGACGGGTTCGTCGTCGTTGGGCGATTTCGTCGCCAAGCTGACGAAGCCTCGCGCCGCCTGGGTCATGGTTCCCGCCGGCGCGCCGACCGAAAACACCATCGCCGAGTTGGCCAAGCACATGGAGGTCGGCGACATCATCATTGACGGCGGAAACTCGAACTACAAGGACGACGTCCGCCGCGCCCGCGAATTGCGGATGAAGGGCATCCATTATGTCGATGTCGGCACGTCCGGCGGCGTTTGGGGCATCGAACGCGGCTATTGCATGATGATTGGCGGACACGACGACGCCATGAAGCACCTCGATCCCATCTTCAAGACCTTGGCCCCCGGACGCGGCGACACCCCGCGCACCCCAGGCCGCGAGAAAATGGCCGGCACCGCCGAAGAAGGCTATCTCCACTGCGGTCCTGCCGGAGCGGGCCACTTCGTCAAGATGGTTCACAACGGCATCGAATACGGCATCATGCAAGCCTACGCCGAGGGGTTCGATCTGTTCAAAAACGCCGCCTCGAAGGAACTGCCCGAGGAACATCGCTTTCATCTCAATTTACCGGACATCGCCGAAGTCTGGCGGCGCGGCAGCGTCGTCGGTTCCTGGCTGCTCGATCTGACGGCCATGGCGCTGGCCGAAGATCCGACCTTGGAGCATTACGAAGGGTTCGTGCAAGATTCCGGTGAAGGCCGCTGGACCATCGAAGCGGCACTGGAGTCGGCGGTGCCAGTCGAGGTGTTGGCATCGGCGCTGTTCACGCGCTTCCGTTCCCGTCAGCAACATACCTTCGCCGAGAAGATTCTGTCGGCCATGCGCCAAAAGTTCGGCGGCCACATCGAACCGCCCAAATAGGGGCTTTCGAGAGCCTGAAGCGATCGAGGGTAACTGCGAAGCGAAAGGGAAGAGGCCACGCCGGGTCGGTGGCGTGGCCTCTTGGAGGGGGGGGATTATCGGCAAGTCTTCCGCGTCCGAGACGGAGACTGTTTTTCTTTCCGATGGTGTTGCCCGAGTCCGTCGGACGGACGGACTCAGGCTCCAACCATGCCGCTTGGGTCCGTTCCCAAGCCTCTTCTGTTCCAGCCCCGATACATGGCTCGATGCTACGTTCAGAGCCGATGCTATTTGTAATTGCAACTGTCGTGCCAAGAAGAGATTTCAGGAAGTAAAAAGTCATAAGTCGTACTATTGCAACAGATTGCAATTCGTTTCATCGCGAATAGGCTCGTGAAGGAAGTGTTGGAGAATGCGGCAATTGTTACAAAATGACTGCCAACCATGAGAAAGATGTTCAATCGCCCGCTCGATCATGCACCGATCAAGAGTACACGAACATCCATGACATTCGTTCCGGTCAGCCCCGTTTTTAGCAGATCGCCGGTCGCCTCGAAAAAGGGGTAGGCATCGTGGCTTTCGAGGTGCCGGGCAGGATTGAGTCCAACCCTGGTGGCTCGGTCCAAGGTTGTCTCATCGGCCAGCGCGCCGGCCGCGTCGGTGGGACCATCTTCGCCGTCGGTGCCGCCGCTCAAGAGAACGGTGTTGCCCATTCCTCCCGCGCCGAGATGTTGGAGCGCGGCCAGCACGAACTCTTGATTCCGTCCGCCTCTACCGTGGCCCGGACTCAGCGTCACCGTCGTCTCCCCACCCGACAGCACGCACGTCGGAGGAGGCGAAGGCAGGTTGTCGCTACGGATGCTCCGCACGATCCCGGCATGGACGATGGCGGCATGGCGCGTTTCGCCTTCCAGGAACGAGCCGAGATTGAGAACGCTGTATCCCAGCGTCTCGGCTCGTTGCCCAGCGGCGGCGAGGGCGAGGTGGTTGTTGCCGAGGATCAGGTTTTGCACCGAATCCGGCAGCGACTTCGGCGTTTCGTCGATGCGTCCCTCGCTCCCGCGTTCGAGATGGGCCAGCACGGCAGGTGGAACGCGCGGACGCAACCGATAGCGGTCGAGAACGGCCAAGGCATCGGCGAAGGTGGTGGGATCGGGGGCGGTTGGGCCAGAGGCGATCGTATCGAGCGGGTCGCCGATCACGTCGGAAATAATCAGACCAAACAACGGACGAGAGCCGAACGCCTTCGCCAGCCGTCCACCCTTGAAGTCCGACAGATGTTTGCGAACGCAGTTCATTTCGTTGATCGTCGCGCCGCAGGCGTGAAGGAGAGCCGTCGCGTCCTGTTTGTCTTGCAGCGAGACCCCCTCGGCCGGCGCGGGCAGAAGCGCCGACCCGCCGCCCGAGAGCAGACACAACCCGACCGCGCGCGGGCCTGCCTGCGCGAGAAGATCGAACATGGCCCGCACCCCGGCCACCCCCTCTGCCGTCGGACGATTGCTCCCCGCCGGACGGGCGGCGTGCAGACGAATCGCGCGCAGAGGCCGCACCGTCTCGGCCGGCACGTTGACGACCCCAATTAAACGATCCAGTCGCTCCGCTAGAGCCGCCTCCACGCCCGCCGCCATCGCCGCTCCGGCCTTTCCGCCGCCGACTACGAAAATACGCTCGGCTTCGGCCAGCGCGTCGGCCATCGGCGTTTTGGATTGCCGCAGGGCGGCGTTCACCCGCTCCAACGGATCGACGGCCTCCACCGCGGCTTGCCAAATGGCGCGAGCATGACGACGCAGAATTGTGGCGCTTTCCATCATCGTGGCTTGCCCGATTTTTCACCGCGGTGAACTACCCTCCGCTAAGCCCTCACACTCGGGCGAGAGGGACGTAGCGACCAGATTGAGTCTATCCGAAACGAGCCGAGTCAGCAAACCGCCTCGTCCCCTCGACAGAAACTCAAGCCGATCGCCACAAGGCCTGCTTCCAACTCGGCGACCTCGCGTAGCTTCATGCCGATTTCCTGCACGGCTCGCGCTGGAATGCTCCCCAAAAAGTGGTCCAGGTTCTACGAGAGTCTCTGAGGCCCTTCGCGGGCAGGAGACCAACCATGAGCAGTTGGTGGGGCAATATCCCCGCTGGGGCTATCGCCGCATCACGGTGTTGCTGCGGCGAGACGGCTGGCGGGGCAATCGCAAGCGGGTGTGCCGTCTGTGGCGGCAGCAAGGGTTGAAATCGCCTCGATAACAGCGAAAAAAAGCGGCGTTTGGGCCACAGCGGCAACCGTTGCGTGCGTCGGCCAGCGGAGCATAAGAACCCCGTGTGGAGGTGGGACATTCTGCACGACCGCACCCGCGATGGCCGTCCCTTGAAGTGGTTGACGCCGATCGACGAGTACCACCTCGGGATCGGCGTTCGCGTGCATCTCGTCTTGCGTGCTTGGCTGGAACCCTCTAAACTGCGCTTTTTCCGCTCGTTCGCGGGACGGCGACAGGGGAGGATGGATTGTGCAAAAGACAGGAGCGCCAGCGAGCGTTGCGTATCACTACGACACCAGCAATCCCCTCATTGTGCAAGGCGACCGCTCGATTCTCGTCGAGGTGGACAACCCTCGTTATGCCGAGGCCCGCGACGCCCTGGCTCCGTTTGCGGAGTTGGAGAAAAGCCCCGAACACATTCACACCTATCGCCTGACGCCTTTGTCCTTGTGGAATGCCGCCGCCGTCGGCTTGGACGCCCAAGCAATGCTCGATGTGCTGAGCCGATACAGTAAATTTCCTCTCCCCTCGAATCTCGCTTTCGACATCGCCGAATTGGTCGGTCGCTATGGGCGCGTCAAACTCGAGCGCATGGAGAGCGAGAAGACGGATCAACCGGGCGAGGGATCCCAGCCCGAATCTCCTGTGGGTAATACCGCCCCCCTCGCGGCCCTTCGACTGGTGTGCGAAGACGAACCGCTGTTAGAGGAATTGGCGCGGCAGCCGCGCGTCCGCGATTACCTCGGCGAACGCTTGGATCGCCACAGTTTTCGCGTCGAACCGGCCCATCGAGGCGTCTTGAAACAGGCGCTCATCGCGGTCGGCTATCCCGCCGAAGATCTTGCGGGCTACACCGAGGGAGCGGCGTTGCCGATTCATCTTCGCACCCTGGCGCGCTCCGGCCTGCCGTTTCAGGTGCGCGATTATCAGCGCGACGCCGTGGACATCTACCACGCCGGCGGCGATGTGCGGGGCGGCAGCGGCGTCATTGTCCTGCCGTGCGGAGCGGGCAAAACCATCGTCGGCATCGCCGCCATGGCGCTGATGCAGCGCAATACCCTCGTCCTGACCACCGGCATCACCGCCGTCAAACAGTGGCGGCGCGAGATTCTCGATAAGACCGATCTCACCGAAGAGCAAGTCGCCGAGTATACCGGCGAAACCAAAAACATCGCTCCCGTCACCTTGGCCACCTATCAGATTCTGACCTATCGTCCCGATAAGAGCGACGAATTCCCGCACTTTCAACTGTTCGATCGGCGCGATTGGGGGCTGATCGTCTACGACGAGGTTCACCTGCTTCCCGCGCCGGTGTTCCGCGTCACGGCGCACATTCAAGCGCGCCGCCGCCTCGGCTTGACGGCAACTTTGGTGCGCGAGGACGGCCGCGAGGCCGATGTCTTCAGCCTGATCGGCCCGAAGAAATACGACGTACCCTGGCGCGAACTGGAAACCAAGGGCTGGATCGCCGAGGCGACTTGCGCCGAAATCCGCGTGGCCATGCCGGAGCCGCTGCGCATGGACTACGCCGTCGCCGAGTGGCGCAACAAGTACCGCATCGCCAGCGAGAACCCCACCAAAGCCGATGTCGTGGCCTGTTTGATCGACCGCTATCCCGACAGCCGGGTTCTCATCATCGGACAGTATCTCAAGCAATTGCGGCAAATGCGTAAGCGCTTCAATATCCCACTCATCACCGGACAGACGGCCAACAACGAACGCGAAGAACTGTACGCCAAGTTCCGCACCGGCGAAGTCCGTTCGTTGATTCTCTCCAAAGTCGGCAATTTCGCCCTCGATCTGCCGGATGCCAACGTCCTGATTCAGGTCTCCGGAACGTTCGGGTCGCGCCAAGAGGAAGCGCAGCGACTCGGTCGTATCCTTCGTCCCAAGAGTGGAGGCGAAGTGGCTCATTTTTACACGCTAGTGAGCCGCGATACCCGCGAACAAGACTTCGCCCACCATAGGCAACTGTTCCTGACGGAACAGGGGTACAGCTATCAGATTCTCGATGGAGCCGAGATGTTGGACGATGCCGCCCGCGCGGCTGGATGACCGTAATCCGAGAGGATATGCTCAACAGGAGAAGAGATCGACATGCTGAACGATCCGATTCGCCCGGCGGGAGGCGCTCGCATTCCGGTGAAGCTGCATCGCCGCGTCTGTCTGGTACAAACCGAGGATGGCGTCCTCGCCGAGGAATTGATGGCCCGAAAGAAGTTGGCTCAAGACATCGTCGGACGCCTAACCGAATGCGTTTTGCTCGTTCGCCCCGGTCGCGTTGAGTCCGTCGTTCAAGAACTGCAAAAAATGGGACACACCCCGCAGGTTCGCAGTTCCTAAAGGGGCGAGCCGAGCGAGGCGGATCTCAAGAACTGCATGCGTACTTGGAATTTCGTATTTTGTATTTAGCCGATCCTGCTTTCTGGACCGAATTACAGCGTCACACGCTGAACTGCTACGACGAGGCGCTGCTGCGCCAGGTGGCCGCGCGCCTGGTGAAGCCACGCAATCAATGGCCCGTCGAAGATCTCATCGAACGCGGCGTCGCCACGCTCGAAAATCCCGCAGTCATCGACCGCCGACTGCGCGAGTTGACGCCGCCCGCTCGCCGCGTGCTGGCACTCATCGGCTTAAGCCGTCAACCGTACTGGCATCTCGGCAACCTCGTGGAATTGACCCTTGCCCTGGGGCACGACGACGGATTGCAACCCGTCTTGGAATTGCTCGAAGCAGGACTGATGTATCCGAGTCTGCACCGCGGGGGCGATTCGGGCAACGGCAATGGATTCTCGGACAAGAAGATCAAAAGTTTCGAGCAATGGCTGGCCTCGCCCGGCCCAATGGGCTTGCGCGTGTTCGCGCCGCCGACCATCGCCTCCCGCGCGATCGGCGAAGATCTCGGCCTGCCCGATCTGAGCGCCGAGGAACCGCAAATCGCCACGCTCCACCCAATTCAAGAGGCCGACGGGTTGGAGTGGCTGCTGCGGTTGGCGGTCTTGTGGCAAAAGGTCCATGCCGCCCCCTTGCGACGGACGTTGAACGGCGATTTCTTCAAACGCGACTTGGAACGCCTTCAGCAAGACCCGCTCTTGAGCGCCGCCCCGGCGGATCGCCTAGCGGATGTGCCCGATCTGCCGTTTCTGACCGTTGCCTTGGCCGAATTGCAAGGCGTCGTGGTCCAGAGCGACGGCGAGTTGCGCTCCGGCCCGCTGCCGGCATCGTGGGACAACGGCTTGGCCGACGCCTTGGAGACGCTATGGCTCGATCTGCTCCATCTCTCGGCCTGGACGCCTTTGGACGGTTGGCGCGCCGGCGAATCCGCAGCGGGCAACCCCTTTCCCTCCGCTTATCTCCTCGCCTTCTTGTTGCTTGCCCGGCTACCCGAAGAAGCGACCGTTCGGCCGGAAACGCTCGAACGGTGGATCGTGACGCAGCATCCCTATTGGACGAACGAATCGCTGCGCCCGTCGCGGCAGAAGCCCTGGTTGGAGACGTTTCTCTTGGGCGTGGCGTATCCCGCGCGCCTGGTACAGGCGCGGCAAGGCCAGGATGGGTGGCGCGTGCGCCTCGCACCGTTGGGGCGTTGGCTGCTGGGCGCGGGCGACGCGCCAAACCTGGAGGCGGTTCCCACACAAACGCTGCTGGTGCAGCCGAATCTCCAAATCCTCGCCTACCGTCAGGGTTTGACGAGCAGTCTGATCGCCCGCTTGACGCAATTTGCCTCGTGGGAGACTCTCGGCGCGGCCTGTATGTTGCAATTGCAACCGGAGACGGTCTATCGCGCCCTCGAAGCCGGGCAATCGTTCGAGGACATTCGCTTAACGCTGGAACAGCACGGCACGCGCGCCTTGCCGCCAGCGGTTCTCGATTCGCTGCGGACGTGGGCGAACAAAAGGGATCGCATCACGGTATATCCGTCGGCAACCCTGCTGGAGTTCACCTCCGCCGAGGATCTCAACGACGCGCTGGCGCGCGGTTTGAAAGCGGAACGGCTGTCGGATCGACTTGCCGCCGTGGTCAATGAAGAAGACATCGAGTACCGTCTGTTCCGCTTGGCTGGTACGCGCGATTACGCCCTGCCCCCAGAGAAATGCGTCTCCGTCGAAGCGGACGGCGTCACAATCTCCATCGACCTGGCTCGCTCGGATTTGCTTTTGGAAACGGAAGTGCCGCGCTTTGCCGAGCGCCTCGACAACAGCGCGAGCGGTCGCCGCCAATATCGCTTGACGCCGGCTTCGCTGAGCGCCGGGCGGTCGATGGGCCTGACTCTTGCAGCTTTGGAAACGTGGTTCCATCAGCGTGCCGGCCAGCCTCTCCCGGCGGCGGCACGGTTGTTGATGACGGCGGGACAAGTCGAAGCGCCGCGCCTGCAAACCCATCTCGTCCTGCACGTCGCCGCCGAGGAGTTGGCCGACGGCCTCCAGCAATGGCCGCAAACCCGCGAACTGATCGAACAACGCCTGGGACCGACGGCCCTGGTCGTCGCCGAAGAGAACCTGACCGTCCTCAGCGAGCGCCTCCACGCCGCCGGCTTCGCCTTGACGAAACGGATAGAGCGGGGCTGATGACCGCCTTTGCGGGGGTGGGGGCGAACTGCGGGTTCGACTGGACACGAACGAAGTCGCTCGCTATCTTCCCACCCGCCCAGAGGAGGTAGGCGATGAACGCGCGTATCGCGTTTGGCACAATCTTACTAGTTTGCACGCTGTGCGGCTGCCTTTCCGACCAGCAGAAACTAGCGACGGTTCCGATGAATCTCTTCCATTCCACGAGCCAAACGCGCGCGGCATCGTTCAAACAAGCTCCCAAGGCCACGACGGAGTTATCGCTGCGCGTGGACCGCCTGGGCAAACAGCTTCTCACCGCCAATCCGAACATCAAACAGAAAATCGGGTTCTTGACCTTGGGACTGCCGCACGAGGAGATCTTCCATCGAACCCAAAAGGACGCCGGAACGATTTGCATTACCGAGGGCCTTGCCAAACAGTGCAAGAACGACGGCGAACTGGCGGCGCTCTTGAGCATGGAGCTGGGCAAAATGGTCTCCGAACAAATGGCCCAGATGAAGCCGGTGCGGCGATCGACTCCCGCCTCCATGATGATGAATCCGAGCATCGGCAACGACTCGAATGGCACATTCGGATCGCCCGATGGCACCGATCAACTCATCCTCCGTCGCATGGCCAAGAATCAACAACAGATACAAGCCATGTCTTCCGCGCCGCCACCTGCCGACCTATTGGCCCGCCTCTATCTCAAGGATGCCGGTTTCGACGCCAAGAGTCTCGACAACGTGGCTCCTCTATTGCGCAAGGCGGAAAAGCAGAACAGCGCCGAATCGTCGATGAACGGCCAATGGGGCGGTTGACACCTCGCCGCGAATCGACCCCCTTGCTGGCATCGTCTCGCAACCATATCTATTTCCGTGAAGAACTCCGTTTTTGTACTTCTTGAAACGAGTGGCACCATGACCTCGCACCGCCTATTCGGCTGGCTGGCAACCGGCCTGCTGTTGGCGACCCTGCCGGCCTGTAACAAGGGACCGGCACGCACCAAAGTCGCTTTCGTCACCAACAATCCAGAGACGTTCTGGACCTTCGCCGAAAAAGGATGTCAAAAGGGCGCGACGGATTTCGGCGTCGATGCGATCTTCCGCCGCCCCAATTCGGGCGACCCGGCTTTGCAGACGCAGATTCTCGACAATCTCGTTCAACAAGACATCAAAGCATTGGCCGTCAGCGTTATCAATCCGGACGGCCAAACCAAACACCTCAAGGAAATCTCCGCCAAGCTGTCGCTCATCACACAAGACAACGACGCGCCGGAATCGGGGCGGTTGTGCTACATCGGCACGGATAATTACAAGGCCGGACGCGCCGTTGGCCAATTGGTGAAAGAAGCCATGCCCGAAGGCGGCGTCTTGGCCATCTTCGTCGGCCAAACCGAACCCCTCAACGCCCGCCAGCGACGGCAGGGTCTGCTGGATGAACTGGCCGGCAAACCGACGCCAAAAGACACAAACAAGATCGAGTATAGCGAAGATGGGGCGATGTTCGGCAAGTATCGCCTGCACCGCACCTACACCGATCAGGCCATCGGCTCCAAGGCCAACACCAATGCCACCGACGCCTTGACCGCCCTGAGCGATGAAAAAAACCTGTGCTTTATTGGGCTGTGGGCCTACAATCCGCCGGCCATTCTCTCGGCCGCCAAAGATAAAAACATGCTCGGCAAGCTCAAAATCGTCGGCTTCGACGAAGACGAGGCCACACTCCAGGGGATTATCGACGGCCATATCTATAGCACGGTGGTGCAGAATCCTTACGAGTTTGGCTATCGCGCCGTCCGCATCATGGCCGCGCTAGCCCGAGGCGACCGCTCGGAACTGCCCGACGACGGGATTCTTTACATCCCGCATCGCGTCATCACCAAGGAAGCCGGCAAAGACCGCATCGCCGCCAGCGCGTTTCTCAAGGAAGTTCGCGGACTTTTGGGCAAATAATCCTCCCCATCCATCCGAACCAGCCCGACGCACAGGCGAGGAGGAGAACCCCTCGCCTGCGCTTCGGACTGATAGGACGCACGAATCCCATGACTTCCACCTCTCCTCTGTTGCAGGCGAACGGAATCCGCAAAGCATTTCCCGGCGTGCAAGCGCTGGACGGCGTGTCGCTGTCGGTCGGTGCCGGTGAAGTGCTGGCTCTGTTGGGGGAGAACGGAGCAGGCAAATCGACGTTGATGAAGATTCTGGCGGGCGTCTACACGCCCGATGCCGGCGAATTATTGCTCGATGGCCAACCCGTTCATCTTCGCGGCGTGGCCGACGCCCTGGCGCGCGGCATCGTGCTGATTCATCAGGAACTCAACCTTGCCGATAATCTCTCGGTGGCCGCCAATCTATTTCTGGGCAATGAAGATCTGCGCGGCGGAGCGTTGGGTTGGCTCGATAACCGTCGCATGAACGACCGCGCCCGCGACCTGCTTCAGCGAGTCGGCCTGGAGGTGTCGCCGAGCCAGCGAGTAGGCGATTTGCCGCTGGGGCAACGACAGATGATTGAGATTGCCCGCGCCCTGTCGCAAAAGGCGCGCGTCCTCATCATGGATGAGCCTACCTCGAGCCTGACGCAGCGCGAAACGGAGCGCCTGTTCCAGGTCATCGCCGACTTGAAGCGATCCGGCGTCGCCGTCGCGTACATCTCGCATCGACTGATGGAAGTACGAGAAATCGCCGATCGCGTCGTCGTCCTGCGCGACGGCCGCAACTCCGGCGAGTTGGAACGGGACGAGATTTCCCATCGCCGCATGGTCGAACTCATGGTCGGTCGCGATCTGAAGCTGTTCTTTCGCCGCTCTCATGCCGCGGAGGCCGCGAAGCCTGCCGCCGTCGAAAAGCCGATCCGTCTGGAACTGCATAATGTTTGCTACTTGGGAGGCCCACAAACTCCGGTTTCGTTCGCGGTGCGCGGCGGCGAGATCGTCGGCATGGCGGGGCTGGTCGGCGCGGGTCGTACCGAATTGTCCGAGGCCCTCTTCGGTCTGCGTCCGTTGACGAGCGGCGAGGTGCGCTTGGATGGGCGAGCCGTGTCGATCCGTTCGCCCCGCGATGCCGTGGCCGCCGGTCTCTTGCTCGCCCCGGAAGATCGCCGACAGTTTGGCCTCGTTCTCGAAGAGAGCGTGCAGCGCAATCTCGGTCTGCCCAATCTCGACCTCAACAGCCGATTCCGCATGATTTCTCTCCGCCGCGAGAAAGACATGGCGCGTCGGCTGTGCGAGCGCTTGCGGGTGAAGACTCCGCGTTTGAGTCAGCCGGTTGGACTGCTTTCGGGCGGCAATCAACAAAAAGTCGTACTCGGCAAATGGCTGGCGCGGCAGCCTCGCGTTCTCATTCTCGACGAACCGACGCGCGGCGTCGATGTCGGTGCCAAGAGTGAGATTTACGCTCTGATGGACGAATTGGCCGCCACCGGTATCGCCATCGTGATGATTTCCAGCGATCTGGAAGAAGTGTTGGGCATGAGCGACCGGGTGCTGGTGCTGCACGAGGGCCGCTTGGCGGGAGAATTGCCGCGCGCCGTCCTCAGCGAGCAGGCTATCATGCACCTGGCCACCGGCGGCGACGCCATTTAACGGGAGATCAACGCGGATGACTCGATTGCTTGGCGTCTTACTGATGGTGGCGGCTCTGTACGCCGTCGATATGATTTCGTTCCCCAAGGCGATGTCGTTGGACAACCATCAAATCTTGGCGCGGCGACTCGGCTATTATGGAGTGCTGACCTTGGGCGTCGGCGCGCTGATCGTCAGCGGCGGCATCGATCTGTCCATCGGTTCGTTAGTAGGTCTGGGAGCCGTGGCCTTTGGGTATCTGATGACGGAAAAACATTGGCCGCCCCTGCCCGCCGCCGCCGTCGTCGTGGCCGGTTCGGTTTGCGTCGGACTCTTTCACGGCCTGCTCGTCACTCGGCTACGATTGCAGCCGTTCCTCGTTACCCTGTGCGGTCTGTTTATGTATCGCGGTCTGGCGCGCGGCCTCAGCAATAAGACCATCAATCTACCCTTCGAGTCGGTCCAACCGCAGGCCGAATGGTTGCGAACGGTGTTGGTCAGCGGCAAGACGCTCGGATTTCCCCATATCCTCTGGTTGCTGGCTGGGCTTACCGTCTTGCTCGTCGTGGTGATGCACGCCAGTGTCTATGGCCGCTATTGGTACGCCATCGGTTACAACGAACAGGCCGCCCGCTACGCCGGCATCGCCACGGATCGCCACAAAATTGCCGCCTACATTCTCTGTTCCACCTTCGCAGGCATCGGCGGCGTACTGTTTTTATTGGAGTTTCGTTCGGCCACGCCCAGCAGCGCGGGAGAGCTATTTGAATTGTACGCCATCACCGGCGCGGTGTTGGGCGGGTGTAGTCTGCGCGGCGGCGAAGGTACCGTTCTCGGCATGATTCTCGGTGCCGCCGTCTTGCCGCTATTGTCGCAGATATGCAATTTAAGCGAGCATATCGGCAGCGAACTCGAATATACCGTCATCGGCGGGGCCTTATTAATGGCCACCGTCGCCAACGAATTGGTGACGCGGCTCTCCCTTCGCCGCGCTCGCGCTTAACTGGATGCCGTTTGGAGTTGGGCGTCTCCTTGCGAGGAAGCGCCGGTTTTCGCAGGCTCCGCCTCCAGCCACGGCGTCAATTCGCTCAGGTCGAGCGGTTTGATGAGATGCGCGTCGAATCCGGCAGCAACGATGCGCCGCTTAACGTCTTCGCCGTCGTAGGCGGTATAGGCGATCAAGACGGCAGCGTCTCCCAGGGCCGCACGCATGCGCCGGGCCACCTCGTACCCATCCATGCGCGGCAAACCGATATCCACGAGAGCGACATCGGGCACGGCCTTAAGCGCTTTGCGGAGGCCTTCTTCCCCGTCGGCGGCCACTTCCACATAATGCCCCAGATAGCTCAACAACATCCGCAACGATTCGCGGCCATCGGGGTTGTCTTCGATCAGCAACACGCGCCGGCGTGGCCCGCACGAACGCCGTAAGGAAGGTAACAACATCGCATACCTCGGCATTTCTCAATGGCGCAACCGCCGCTCCCCAGCAGTCGCGCCTCTTTGCTGCTCCGCACAACTATAGTGCAAAGAAAATGCCGGAGACGAGCAATCTGTCGGCCACTCTCGCCCCAATCGGACGGAAGCCTCCGAAACCGAGGACGAATCGATCTTAACTCCTTTACAGATAAAGAGTAGCAATGAGCCAAGCTCGGCCGTCGCCGCCGCTTCTTTTTCGCCCGTCTCCGTTGAGCTTCCGTTTGCTCATTGGGCATCGAACTGAGCATGTCGTGCAGCAAATGTATCGTCTTGCGCTATCGCTGCGCCTGCAAGGCATAGCGAACGGGAGATTTGTTGAGATACCAAGCCTCAATCCCGGACAAAAAAAGCAAAAAAAGAGCCAACGGAAGGAATACGAACAAGAACACCCCCGCGAGTAGGCCGACTCTCGAACTATCGTGTCCTACGAATGCACCCAAGAGACTGAATACCCCCAACGCCATCTGCGCGACGACCCCTGCCGTGCCCAGAGATACGACGGCCGCGAATCGCATCCATCGAGCGAGCAGAAGGAGTATCCCCAATACAACCATGAATAAACCGGAAACGAAGCCGCTCAGCGAGGCCCACATGGCGAAGACGCGAGCAGAATCACGAAGATGCTTGTCGATCGAGGCGAATTCGGCTAACCAGACCCAAAAAAAGAGCGCGATTGGAAGACCGAGCAGGAAATTCACCAGGGCCAGAATGGAAACTCCTACAGGCTCCCTGCGATGGAAGGTGAGTATGGCAAAAACCACCGCGCCAAAGACGAGTTGCGCGACTCCAAGCGGAACACTGTCTGTCTCTTCGATAATGGGAGGGCCGCAATTTAGCGAGCGTAGCCCCAGATAAATCGCCAGGACCGCGACAAGGATCGTCAGAACGCGCCCCCACGGCTTACTCCAAAAAAGACCCAATGCCGACAGAAACGCCAGGATTCCAAGCGTTAAAAAGAGGCCGCCGAACAGCGCAAGGAAGGGAATCGGATCGCGGAAGTGTACGATGATTTTAAGCGACAAATCGTTGCCTTGCGGTTCGAGCCAGCCGGCCCAAACGAGAATGAGATAACCCCCCACTAGCGCGTTCCAGCATCCCCATACCAAGGCGAACGGAATGATGACCCACAAGGCGGTGCGTTTGCCGGTTACAAGTAAAGCATGAAGCATGTCGCCACTACCAATTGGAAGCTCGGACGGTGTCCGATACGGATATTTTGCAGTCGAATATGGCTTAATATAGGAAACCTCGGAAGTAGGCGGCCGTCAAGACAATTCGATCCATTTTTGCGATGTGCCCATTGTTACTTTTGTCATATCCGAAGTTCGCGAGGGCGCGAAAATCACTCCCTGCCTCTTCCGCGTCGATCGGGTATCTAATCACGCCGCGCTGCCGAGGCGCGATAGGGCTTGTTCTGCGTTCATGCGCAAGGTCAGGGAGACTTCCCAGCGGCCGTGGTCGTCGGCTTCGACGGGCCATTGCGGCATCACCACCGTGCTTTGATGCACCAACTCGAAACCGCACTCGGATTGGCTGACGGTTTGGATGGGGAAGGCGCGGAGCGAGGCACGGCGCGAGAGGGAGAGCGATACGTCCAAACCGCGCCATTCGTCGACCAGTCCGATGCGGTCGGCGTTCGAGAGATCTTGCCGCGATTGCAACTGACCGGCGCGGGGTTGATCGGCGTGGTAGAAATAGCGATTTTCCGCGCCCGCCGCAAGACCGGCGAAGTTGAACTCGACGGCAAAGTGAAACGCGGTGTGACGCGGGAGATTGTCCAGAATGTAACGCACTACCAAACCGTCGCTGTCCCCCGCTAAGCGAATCTCCTTAGTGACGCGGATGTTGCGATCGCCGACCCGGCCCTCGCGCCAAAGAGTGAGAAGCAGTTCGCCGTTGATGCGGTCGAGACGATGTTGATACGCGCCGGTTACGAAATCGCCCAGCTCGCACTCTTGCCGCGTCGCCAGTTGCTCGACGGTCACGTTTGGCTCGTAGAAATGGTCGATGAGACTCTTTCGCAAATAATCGTCGTACTGTAGCATTCGGTCGAGGCCGCCCTGTTTCCAGACCTGACCGTGATGGTGGCGTATGGCGTCGTGATACGCTTCCGGTCGTCGACCCAGAGTGGCCAGCAGATTGAGGCGGATGGGTCTTACGTCCAACTCGTAAAGCGATCCGCCACATTCGGGATGGAAATAGGCGGCCAATTCGGCGTTTTGTAGACATATCTCCGGTGTATCGTCGAGATTGAAATCGGCCGTCTCGCCTTCGAGCCAGTTCGCCGGTCGCGGCTTGGCTTGGAAAAGTAGATTCTCCGCCTCGATAAGATGTTCGTACACCGCGCCGCGCAGATGGGGGAGATAGATGCCGCCGAATGTGCCATGCCACCACGGGCAATTGCACTGGGCGCGATACAACTCTTGCCGGGCCTGGGTCAAGATATTCGCACTCACATCGTTTGCGTCTTGAATACGCTGGCTGACTTGCAACATGCGGGCGTACATCTCCTGCGTCTCCGGATAGCGCACCTTGAAGTTGCGCCAGTTGCCGGCGCGAAGGAAGCGTTGCATCCGGCCCCAACGGTGATCGTGCTGAAATTCGCCCACCACTCCACGATAATCGTTCAATCGGCCCAACGGCAGCGCCCACTCGGTCATCTCGCGATAACTTCCGTCCGGCAAGTAAATGCGTCCGGACGGTTTCGTCTCGTCCAGCGCCTGTGCGAAGGTGCAAAGCTGAATCCAGTGGCGATTGCCGCGCAGGGCATCGAAGAAGCGGCGCAGCCAGCCGTGTTCGTAACAGTGGCGATACATCTCCGGCCACACGCCGAACTTCTCGCCGTCGTCGGCGAACACGACGACGGCGTTGGGATGGCGCGAGGCTAAATCGCCGAGATAGCCCAGCGTCTCGCCGGGATCGCGGTACGGCACCAGATAGCGCAACGGCTCGGCCGCGGCGAAGATGCGCAGCAGTCGGCCATTGTCCTCGCTCAGATGGTAGCCGAACGTCTTGCCGTCCTCGACGCCTGCCTGCCGAAAGTGCAAATCGTCGAGAACCGTGTACTCGATGCCGGCATCGGCGATATCCGAGACGAGGTTCTGCTCCCACACGCGCTCCGGCACCCACATGCCGCGCACGTTTGTTTCAAAAAGATTTTCAAGATAGCTTTTATAGGT
>JAKBCS010000076.1 GCA_021807595.1 Planctomycetota bacterium
ATCGAGGAAAAACGAGCTGCGTCCCTCTCGTCTTTTCTATTTGAGACCGACACATTGCGGGGCGGCGTCGGTGGTGTGGGCGGAGCCGTGTTCGCTGTTGGAGGTTGCACGATGGGTAGAGGCGCGGCGAAGGCTACCCTGGCGATCCGGTGGGTCTCGCTGTGCTTTGGCAAGGTTACTTTTTGGCAGGCCAACGGGTTGATGCGGACCCACTCGCAGACGTCTTGCCCGAGTTTGGGATCGATCGAATCCAACACCCAAAAACGTCCTTCACCAATAACTCAGTCGGCCGTGTTTCCGGCGATACGCCGCTCGATAACGCTATCGAATCGTGGACCTCTGGACACGCTCCTTCGCCTGCGGTAGCCAACCCATTGCATGAAACCAGGCCACGGTTTCGGCCAGGGTCTCGGCCACGGGACGCGGTTGGAGGCCGAGTTCGGCGAGGCTGCGGGAGGGATCGAAGTGCATGCGGCGGCGGGTGAGCTTGACTCCGGTCACGGTGGCCGCGGGAGCGCGATGGGAATAGACATCGGCGAGAAATTCACTTAGATAAGCGGCCGTCAGGGCGATGGGGTAGGGCACACGCCAGCGCGGCTCCGGCAGTCCGGTGATCCGTGCCAGCATCCGAAACACGGATAAGATCGAAAGATTCTCGTGACCGAGTAAAAAACGCCGGCCCGGTTGGCCGCGCTCCATGGCGCGGACCATGCCTTCGGCGACATCGCGGACATCGATAAGGTTTAATTCGGCATCGAGGTATTCGCGGCGTTTGCCTCGGCAGAAATCCAGCATCATTTGCGTCGGAGGGGACCGGCCCAGGTCGCCGGGGCCGACCGGCAGCGTGGGATTGACCACGAGGACGGGTGCCCCCGCGCGTCCCAGACGAAGGGCATGGCGTTCGGCCAGATATTTCGAGCGACAATAGGGACCAATTACGTCTTCATAGAGAACGTGCTGGTTTTCGCCGATGGCCTCGGTCTGACGGGCGCGGGTGAGAATGCTCTCCGTACTCGTATGCAAAACCCGCCGTACTCCGGCCGACAGCGCCGCCGATAGCACGTTGACCGCGCCGAGGTAATTCACCTGCCGAAAATGGCCGCGTTTCTGAACCCATAAATTCGGATTGGCGGCGAGATGATAGACTTCGCGGCAACCGGCCACGGCGGCCTCCACGGCGCGCCGATCGCGGATGTCGCCGAGCATCAACTCGATGCGATCGAGCGGCAACCGCGCGACGGGCGCGGAGGGCAGATCGAAAACGCGAACCGCTGCGCCGCGTTTCACCAAGAGATGGACGAGATGCGCGCCGATGAAGCCCGCACCACCGGTCACCAGAATTGTCGCCCTGCCGTTGTTCATGTATTTTTTCTGATGTGGCGAAGTCCTGGAAATCGACCGATCAGTTCCGCATCCGCAAGCAGAAGCAGAAACAAGTCGCGTACCTGCTCGAACCCCATTCGCATGAAAAAGCTCGAATTTCGGCCATAACTCTTGGCACCGAGGATGAAGAAATACGGCTCTGGATTGCGCAACAATGAGGCAGGAGGGTGGGGCCGCGTCGGATGATCTCCACCGCCCTCCTTCAATAATGCGGAGGCTAAACTCATCGGTCCCAGCGAGGCATAACTCTCGTGGATTTGCAATTCACGGTAAAGCGAAGAATCCGGCGAGTAGCCGACGTTGGCGACGAGGCGATCCACTTCCCACGATTTCGCTTTTCCCGCACACATCGCTCGCACTTTGAACCCTTTATCGGGACCGGCACAGTCGATGGCCGTCACCGCGGTTTGCGCATGAAATTCGACGTTACCATCGCCTCGCGTGGCCAGCATGTTGGCGCGGACGGCGAGTTGATCTCGTTCCTTGAGCGCGTCGTTGACGAAACGCTTGATCGGTTGCGTTCCGCCGCCGCGCGCCAGCCAGATCACCCAGGTGGATGTGTGTTTCTCCGCCAGCTTGGCCAATTGACAAACCATCGCCGCCGCCGAGTAGCCGCCGCCGATTACCAGAGTCGTTTTGTCCGCATAATATCCGGAGCGCTCGCCGAGAACGTCTTCCAAGCCCCAGGCGATCGAAGGCCGGGCGGCCGTCTCGCCGATGGCCGGGATGCCGCCGTCGCCTAGGGATCGCGGCTGACCGTAGGTACCCGTGCAATCGAAAACAATGTCCGCTTCCTCGAGGCTTTCTCGTTTGTCCTGAGTCAGAAGAAGTGAGAAGGGTTGTTGGCCGCGCCGCGGGTCGCCGGGATTTTCTTCTTTGAGGAAGCCGCGTCTACCAACTTGAACGACTGACGTGGACAGGCGTATGTTTTCGTGGAGAAGGGGAGACTCGGCCAACGGTTCGAGATACGCGGCGACATAGTCGCGTCCGGTCAGGATGTCCGTATCGCTGGGAAACTCGTGTTCCGGACGATCTTTTCGCAGTCGAGCTTTTCCTAGCGGTGTGGCATTCATGCCGAACGGACTGAACAAGCGAACGTGTCCCCATTGGCGGAGATACTCTCCGATCCGACCGCGTTCGTACACGACAAACGGCAGATTGAACGTAGCGGCTTGCAAAGCCGCTTCCAGTCCAATCGGTCCCGCACCGAGGATAGCGAGGCGAGGAAGATCGCCGCGAGACATGCTGCACTCCTTGCGTGTTTTTGTGGGACGACCTTTATCCTTCGGGATCCACGCCCAATGCTCGCAACTGGGCCGCCAAGCGTTCCGCGCGCTGTTTCTGCAACAGTGCTTGTTGTCGTGCTTCCTCGTTTTGTTGTTGCGCCAACTGCGCTTTTTGTTGTGCTTCCGCTGCGTATCTCTGTGCTTCTCTCGCTTGACTCTCCGCTAGTTCGGCTCTTTGGCTATCGCGTTCTTGTCGTTCCACAAGTTCCTGGAAGGTCAGAAAACGACGACCGTCT
This sequence comes from Planctomycetota bacterium, assembly GCA_021807595.1. Classification (GTDB taxonomy): domain Bacteria; phylum Planctomycetota; class Planctomycetia; order Gemmatales; family Gemmataceae; genus JAJPHU01. The sequence goes on from JAKBCS010000076.1 coordinate 2,906, forward strand.
GGCCCGAAAATCCTCAATTCACTCTCGCTGATATCGAAGCGAATGCCCAGACGCGGGCTTACCCAATGGTGCATCTGCGGAATCGCTTCAAGACGACCCTCGACCCGCCGCCAACCGCGCAACTCCGCTTCGTCGGGGTAGTAGAGGTAGTATTCCTCGACCCCGTGATCTTCATAAAAGGCGAACTTCTCCTCCATCTCACGATCGCGGTTGCCTGGCGACAGAATTTCAAAAACGACTTGTGGGGCGATTTCTTCCTCGCGCCACTGTTTGTAGGAGCCTCGATGGCCTTTGGGCCGACCAAATACGACCATCGAATCCGGCGCGGTGCGGATTTTTGGATTGCCCTCGACCGCATACCACAATAAATCCCCGGCCACGAACACATTCGGGTCGTTGCGAAATAGGGCGTCCAAATTGCCTTTAATCGTGACGATCCACTCGTATTGAAGCGTATTTTCGGCCATGGGCATCCCATCACTGTCGGGGTACAGCTCTCTCTCTAGCGGATCTTGGGATTTGACGATCATTTCCATCTCCTTTCTCCTCGGCTATCGGCTCATTCTGTTGGGACGAGCCGATAGCCGTTCGCCTCATGGCCGAGAAACGTCAAATGAACTTGGTTATGCCGGGACGAGCCACGGGTGCCACCGGCAGTGGGCCAAATACATAAGCGGGCGGCGTCATATCCTCTTTGGAGTTGAGCGCCATTTCCCAGCCGATTTCTTGCCCGGTGTAGGTGGCCATCCGACCCATGATGGCCATGAGCGAACTCTTGGCCATCCATTCGCCGTTGTTGATGGGTTTTCCGGCGCGAATGCTGGCGAAAAGTTCGTCGTGTTCGTTCTGATACATATTGTCTGCGTTTCTGCGGCGGCCGGACTGCGACGTCCACAACACCTTGTCGCCGCCCAACGGCACGACCGAGCCTTTCGCATTGGAGGCGTCGATGTGGCAGGTTCCCTTGGAACCCATGATGTGATCCGACACGTCGTTCTTGCACCCCGGCTGCTGCCGGCAGGCGCTGAACAGTTTCACGCCGTTGGCGTATTCGTAAACGACGGTGTGGTGGTCGAAGATATGCCCGTAGACTGGCTCGACGCGCACTTGTCTACCGCCGCTGCCCCATGCGCGAACCGGGTATTGGTCGCCCATCGCCCAGGCCATTTTGTCGAGGCTATGAACGTGCTGCTCGACATTGAAATCGCCGGACAACCAGGTGAAGAACGGCCAATTGCGCAGCTGCCATTCCATGTCGCTCCACCCCGCTTGTCGGTCGCGCTTCCAGGGCGTGTTGGTGTTGTAGGTGCATTGAAGAGCTGTGATATCGCCGATCATCCCCTCGTGAACGCGCTTCATCGTCTCGCGCATGGCGCGATGATAGCGCCAGCACAAGCCGGCGACAACGGCGAGGTTCTTCTTTTTGGCTTCTTCACAGGCTTTCAAGACGGCGCGAACGCCCGGACCATCGACGGCGCAAGGCTTCTCGGCGAAGATGTGCTTGCCCGCTTCGACGGCAGCTTTGAGGTGCATCGGCCGAAAATGGGGCGGCGTCGTCAAGAGGACAACATCCGACATTTCGATGACCGATTTATAGGCGTCGAAACCGACGAACGATGTGTCCGGCTTGACCGCGACGCGCTCGCCGATCGATTTGTTGCTTTTGAGCGCTTGCAGGCTGCCCTGCAAACGGTCGGCGAACATATCCCCCATGGCGACGAGTTTCGTGTTCTTATCGGCGTTCAGCGCCTGTTCGGCCGCGCCAGTACCGCGTCCTCCGCAGCCGATCAGTCCGATACGGAGTATCTCGCCGCCTCCAGCGTGGACGTGGGACAACGAAGACGCCAGGCCGGCTGCCGTCGCCGCCGCGCCGGCGAGAAAGTCCCGGCGCGTCGCGGCATCGCGGGTGGATGAAGCAGGTTTCAAGGTTGTATCTCCTTAACGGGGTGGGGGAGGTTAATCGGGCCAATACCAGCAGATTATATTAGTCCCATTCCATTTGGCTCTTGTCAAGAAGAAGCGTCCGATGAAGGACCGCGAGGCAAAATTGTCCAGACGATGCGCGCGGCCTCTTTCGCCGAGGCCAGCAGTTGATGAAAGACTTTGCGCACTTTGTTTTCGTCGATTTCCGCGCGTAGGCAGCGCAGCAGAGCCACGCCGCGCGCTTCGTTCAATTGTTCCGCCACGGCGGGCAGCAGATCTTCTTCGATGCCGTAGACTTTCCCAATCGACGTGCAAACGGGAACGATTCCGGCGGCATACGCTCCGATGTCGCCCCATGCCGCCTCCATCGCCTGCTGGATGTTCTCCTCCTTGGGCCGCTTGGGCTGCCGCCAGTCGTAGGGGGGAGACCATTCGAGGGCAGGGGAGAGCAGATCGATGTGCGTCAGAACGGCCAACAGAGGCGGCCTCTTGACTTCGGGATGCGAAGCGAACCATCTTTGTAGTTGACTTAGCATCTGGACATCGGCTTGCCGCGCCGCACTCCGAGCGTGCAAAACCATCACCATCAAATCGGCATTTCGAGCCGCCTCTTGTGTCGCGGCGAGTTGATCTTCCTTCGGTCCCTCGCGGCCATATCCCACGGTATCGAGCAGGAGCAATCGTGCGGGGATGTTTGGCGGCCGTAGGTCGTAGCCCTGTACTCCGGCAGTCGCGGGAAGGACATCGGTTAGCGCGCATTGCTCGCCGAGCAAGGCGTTGACGAGACTGGATTTGCCGGCCTTCACCTGGCCGAAAAAGACGATTGTCACTTGCCGAGACGATTCCTCCGTCCTTGGAGTTTGGGATTCCACGGGCGGCTCCACATTCGATTGCCGGGGAGCAAGACTCTCCTCGGACATCAATTCCCGATAGCGCGTAACCCCGATGCGCAGCCGACCGCTATTCAATTCGACCAGATACGTCCCCAAGCGATGCAGGTAGACCGTGTTAAACCATACGAATAAATTCTGCTGAAACATTTGCCACGGTTGCGACAAGCCGAACCTCGACGCAGCGTAGCGCGTCCCCGTCTCCAGAGGAGAAAAAAGAGCGGTAAAAGCCCAATAGAGATTACTCGCCGGTTGATACCACTCGATCGCCCGACGGGCGCGCCGCCAATCGCCCACGGTCAACAGGTGTCCGCCCGGCACATAACGATCGACTAATTCGTTGAGATCGCGGGTGGCCAATTCGATCGCCGAGAGGATCTCCGGGACCGTTAGTTCGTTCGCAGGATCGACCGAGCCTGGATGATAGAAGGCTGCCAACTTCGCCGTCAACTCTTTCGCCGTCGTCCAGTAATGATCGATACTCGATAGTTCTTCTTGGGGAAGCGAAGCACCCTTCTTCGCCTCCGCTTGGACCAATTCCCAAGCGCGATTGTCTTGCTCGGTCCAATGGCGAGGAGTTGTCGCCTCCGGCGGATGCAAGAGAAGGCGTTTGCGTTGCCAATGCCAACCGAGGAAATAACCTAGCCCCATGCAAAGCGCCAACGGCCACCAAACGAGGAAAGTCCAACCCTGAATCCACAGGTAATATGAACCCGCGCCCACCAAAAACAAAATGGGCGACAGGATCAATCCGAGGACGACCAGCACTCGCCAACGGCTCATCCTTCCAATCTCCTCGCTCAGGATTTCTGCCTCCACAGTTGCTTCGCCTGAGCCAATTGCTCGCGGTAGTAGCGGCGCAGGTCTTCGCTCTTCGGAACATGACCTCGATGCACGGCTCGATAATAGAAGCAAAACGCTTTGCCCAAGGCGAAGGTCGAGGCACCGGCCAAGGCACCGCTCGTCACGGATCCGAAGGCGGTTCCAACGTAGGGGATACATTTCAAGACCGAGCGCGACCCTTGTCGCAAGATCAGTCCGAAACCGAGCGATCCCGCGATTTCCAGAAAGCGCTGCGCGCTCAGCGGTTGCCCATAAAGCTGAGCCAGGCGATACACCATGCGCGTTTGCACCGCCGACAAGAGCATGAGATCCACAAATGGAACGGGCAGGGCGGCTGCCGTGGCTGCGAGGCTGCTGTACGAGAGAATGTAAGGCAACGACTGCTGGGCATAGAATTCCTGCAATTCACGACCCGCCTCTGCCAGCGACAGCAGGGATTGACGAAAGGCGTCGGGCAATAGATCCACAAGCATCTGACGCAGCAACGGCCCGCCGTAGTCGGGATCGTTAAACCCTTCATTGGCAGGCGTCAAATCGACCGCCACAACGCGATCCGTCAATCCCTCGAAGCGTCGTCGTTGTTCCGTCAGGCTTCGCGTCAAATCCTGCGGCAGGGCAGGGCGGTCGGCGAAGGAATCGCCGTCGATTGGAAAGGGGTAGGGCAGGGGATGCTGCTGTTGGGGATACGCCTCGTGCAGGCAAGTCAGTACCAACAAAACGGGGCGCGTGTGCTTGGCGCGACGAAGCGTTCGCAGGTGCGCCACCACACTTTCTTGCGCGTGATCGAGCGCTTTGACCGTTATCACGAGAACCTGTGCCCGATCGTTTAGCTTCTCCAAATCCTCCGTCGGATCGTAACTCGGCTCGTCGATTCCGCGCGTATCAAGAAAGGTTATCAAAGGCGCTTCGTCGATGGGAAAGTCGTACTGGCGCGAGAAGCGAGTACAAGGTTGAAAGCCCTTACCGATCTCGGCGGACTCGGCTCCGGTCAGATATTTAACGATCGAAGTCTTGCCGCTTTGCGTCTTGCCGAACAGCCAGATAACCGGCGCGGGCATTTTTTCCCGCAAACGCTCGAGACGTTCTTGCAGACGCGCGTCGCGCGCCTCCGAGGAAAACAGTTCTCTCACTCTCTCGAACATGGGTTTTTCTCCGCGCAGTGCCGACCGCGCCGATCTCCCTCTCGGAATCGCCCCGATTTCTCTATCCATTGTACCGTTTTCTTGACGGGGTATGCTTCGATCCTCTCTCGGACAGGATCGATTCGACCAATTTTGGAACAATGCGCTCTTGACTCGGAGTCGGAGATGGGCTATTCCCGCAACAGTTTAGGGGGAGGTCCGTGGGCGTCTCGCGCTGGCGAGAGAATCAGGGGAAGCGTATGGCGGAGTCCTATTCCAGTAAATTGCAGCTTTGGGAGGGCTGGATGCCGGTCCTCGTCAAAGGGCCGTCGCCGCCTTCGCTGAGCGATCGGTCCCTGACGCAACCGCATTATCGCACCGAATATGCGGACAATCTCTTTGCCGACGAAGCGCTGAGCTGCAAAAGGCGGCTTGGGGACGGAGCGGAACCGTTTACGTTGCAATGGTTTCTCGACATCGAGAGTGCCCGCCACAATCGGCAGGGGCTTTGGATCCCGCATTTGTTGGAGTTCGTCAAGCATCGTGGAGAAACGCTGTTGGGTCTGGGCAACAGCTTGGGGACCGACTGGATTCAGTACGCGCGCCACGGCGCGGAAGTAATCTCGTGCTGTCCTTCCGCCGAGCGGCTGGCACTCATTCAACGCAATTTCTCTCTGCGCGGTCTCAAGGGTGTATTCCTCCACGCCAATCCGCGCGCCATCCCCTTGGAATCCGCCTCCATCGACGTTTTGTGTGTCGCCAATTTACTGGAAGAGATCGATGAACCACAAGCGGTCATCGACGAGATCTATCGCCTACTCAAACCGGGCGGCAAAGTGTTGGCGGTGCTGCCGGCGCGCTTCGATCTCGACTATTGGCGTCGTCGTTGTTTCCCGTGGCACGCTTGGCGGCGCGGACGTAAGGAGACGAATCCCGAATCGACTGGCTTCACCGCCCGTTCGCTACGTCAACTGTTCGGTCGATTCGTCGAAGCGCGCGTGTACAAGAGACATCTGCGCCGGGCCGATGTGCCGCATCTGTGGCGCTGGTTGGCGAAACCATTCCTCGAACGCATGTTTGGACGCTTATTAGTCGTGAAGGCGTTCAAACCGCTGAGCGCAGCCTTGCCCACTCTATTGGCCGCCTAGAACAGCTCGGGCAATCGAACGAAGGTCGAAATAGCAACAGGCCCACGAATGTCAATTCGTGGGCCTGTTGCATTCAATAAGTCGAGGTAGTGGCTCCCAGCGCGAGACGGCGACTCGACGCGAGCGCCATCCAGCCACTACCTCGATGGCTCAAGATCGCGGTGCTATCCAATTGAAACGTAGCCGATGGCTCGCTTGCCCGCAAGTAAATCGAGTGTCCGAAAGTCATAAATCTACTCGATAGGATGAAGAATGCAACGACTGGGAGGTCTGGCGCGATAGGAGGAACGGGAGGAGTCCGCCTCACATACGGAGAAAAGCATTTCATGCCGCGTTACGTCGTTCTCGAACACGATCGACCGACCCTGCATTGGGATTTGATGCTGGAGGCCGGCTCGATCTTGCGTACCTGGAGGCTCGCCGTACCGCCAAGTGCCGGTACGCTCGTCGCCGCCGAAGCCACCCACGATCATCGCCTGCGCTATTTAGACTACGAGGGGCCGATTTCCGGAAATCGGGGACAAGTGGTTCGTTGGGATAGCGGCACGTTTGCGACGCGAGATTGGAATGCCGAACGCATCGCCTTAACCTTGGAGGGAGAGCGGCTGAAGGGCGAGCTTGTTCTGGAGCGCGTTGAGGGAGAGGAGTGGAAGGTGGCGTTTATTCCATGACCAATTTAATTCCCGCGAACGGGGCGGCCAAAAAAGCATTAAGCGAAGCCGCGTCCTTCGTGCGGCCCTGTATGTGTATAGCGCCATTTTCGATCTCAATAGTCTCCAATTCGAGGGTCGGATGTTGTTGCTCGGCCTGAAAGCGCAAAAGGGCGACCGGGGCACCGTCGTCTCGATACCAATCGGCTCGGATGCCGTTTTCTTGACAGGTTTTCGTGATACCTTCCAGCAGCGATTGCGACGAGATCGGCAGCGCGCCCGCGTGAAATCCAACCAGTTTCATGGCGACGACGTTAGGCTCGTCCTTCACCAGCCAAAAATGAAGGTCGATGGAGACGACAGTACTCCACAATCCTGAACCGTAGCGAAAAGCGATGCGAATGTTGTCTTTTTCGATGATAATGCGCGGATCGCTGATGCCTTCCGGCAATTCCTTAATGTGGCTCTGCATGAAATCTTCGGTCAGATAGCTGTTAATCTCGCCGTCGGTAAAACGATGTTCCCATTCTTGATCGTCCGGTTGATTGGCGACGGAATTGTACATCTGAAGGAGCTTGTTCCAACATTTTTTTGACATGAGGTGTCGTTCTTCACCGGGCGGCACAGCGGAGCGAAGGTAGATGCCCGGCTCGTAGCGGACGAGCATCCAAAGGCTTGCCCCCACTCCGCAGGTCAGGCAGAGGCTTATGGCAATGGCGAGTAACAGCGATCGTCGGCTCATCCTTGGCCTCGCGATCCGCAAGAGAAGTGAACGCTCCGAAATCCTCGGAGCTACCTAGTGCGTACATACACTCCTTCAGGCAAAAGATCAACGCCGAACGCCAACCGTTCGCTCGATCGACGACCGGAGAAATAGCGCCAATTCGGAGCGCCGAAGCCGCGAGGAGAACCCGCGCCCGACGAGGAATGCAGGGCAGGGGGGGCAAAGCGAGCATTCGAGGAAATCTCGCCTTCATTCAACACTTATTTCATACTATGAGACCCTGCAACAAGCGAACCATCAATTCCATCACCTCAACGGCTTGCGATTCGCTGAGTACGAGAGGCGGCGCGATGCGAACGACTTTGCGCGCCAGCGGTCCCATCAGATGAATCCCATCGCCCTTGTCGTTTTCTCCTCGGTAGCAGGCGAGGACCGCGGCGTTGGCCCACTCGGCGGCGGATTTTCCGGCGTGGTCGCGGAATTCGACTCCCCATACCATCCCGCCCTTTTCCCCTCGAATATGGGCGATAAAAGGAAGCGATTTCAGCCGCTTTAGGCCGGCCTCGACGATTGCCGACGCGCGGCGGCACTCAGCCAAGATGTCGGCGGAGGCAAATTCTTCTAACGTGGCGAGGACGGCGGCACAACAGATTGGGTTCGCACTCCAAGTGTCTGAGGCTTCCCCGTAGTCGAGGGCGGCGAACACATCCGAACGGCCGGCGGCGGCGGCAACGGGCACGCCATTTCCCAACCCCTTTCCCAGCACTACGATGTCCGGTTCCAGTCCATAAGTTTCATAGGCAAACAACTCGCCCGTGCGGCCGAAGTTGGATTGTACCTCGTCCAAAATAAAAATAAGGTCGTGTTGGCGGCAAAACGCTTGGAGCATCTGTAAGTACGCGGCCGGCGGATGATACGAGCCGCCGCCGCCCAGATACGGTTCGGTTATCACAACACAAAGCCGCCGCCCAAATTCATGGAGTAAGGCGTCGAGTTCCCGGCGATACGGTGCCGGGTCGAACGATTGGCCGCGCCGGTCGATGTCCGCGCATTCGTCCATCGGGAAACCGATGAAGCGTACGCGCGGATCGCGGTCGCGGTCGGTCTCGCACCCCGTCACGGCTCCCGCCAATCCTTTTTTTCCATGAAAGCCGTAGCGCGTGGCCACGATCGTATCGCGGTCTCGATCGCGCGCCAGCGAAGCCCAAAGCGCCTTTTGAATCGCTTCCGATCCCGATGCTGCCCACAGAAGTTGCTGTAAGCGCGACCCACCCGGACGGCTTTGCAGCGTCTCGATCAGGCGTTGTGATGCCTCGACTTCAACGGACGTCACGGCATTGTATGCCGTCATCGGCAGGGCAGGGGAGTAAGCGCCCGTGGTGGGAAGGCCCGACCAGTGCATGTGCGTGAAAAATCGGTTCATCCACGATTGCGGATTGTGACCGAGGTTGGCAACGAGGACGCCGGACGTGAAATCGTACAGTCTCCTTCCCTCCTGGGTCCAATGAAACACTCCGGCGCTGCGCGCGAGGACGGCTAATGTTGGGGTATAGGTGCGCAGGGCGCGCGGTTCATAGAGCGCGAGGAGGTCGCGGATCGGATTGGAAACTGACTCGTGTGCATGATGCAGCGGTTCCATCATAGTGGCTCCCATTCGCGATGAATCGACCTTGTGCATTCCTCTTATACGGGATTGGGATAAAGAATCGTAGGCTCGATCGCCCCCGGAGCGCGCAGGACCAGCCCGCCCAACGAGTCGTTGACCGAAACCATGCAGCCCGGTTGTCCCGCCGCGTGTCGCTGCAAAATGGCTTCTAACGCCTGTACGGCAGCCACCGTCGGACGGTCGGCGGAAAGATCGTTGTAGGCTAGTTCGCGCATCTCTCGAAGTCGATGCGTCCGTTCATCCGCTGGGCCGCCGAATTCGACGAACGCAACTTCCTCAAAAAATCGACGTATCACTTCCAGACCGTAACCGCGTTGGCTGCGTTCGTTCCACGGTTCGACAAAAGCGGAATTATAGTGATGGTTGGGAGTATATTTCATCGAGAATGGCGTTTGCTCCTCAACCGTCACCTCGACGCCGCGTTTACGTTGGTGCGCGCTCCACACACCGTTATCGAATCGAAATTGCACTTCTTGTTCGACGTAGCCGGGAAAATTGTCGGGCGTCACCCAACTCGTATGAATATCGAAAGCCGCTTCTCGACCGTCCGGGTAGAGATAAATCAATTGCAATTGCACCGAGTCCCAGGTCGATCCCTGCGCAGGCCCCACGAGTCCGCGCTGGCCCGTCGCGCCGATACGGGCGAGGCGAGCCCCTCCAAGCAACGACGAACCGAAGGTGAAGTCGATGAGTTTGATGTAGTGAACGGCCACATAGGTTCCGGGATTGCGTCCGTCGATCCATTCGGCAAATTGTTGGCCGCTGATTTGCTTCGGTTCCAATAGCGAACAATACCCATTATTTATGTGTCGAAGATTGCCATCGACGACATGGGTGCGCAACTTTTTATGATCGGGGTCGGCCAATTTGTGATAGACGACCTTGGCCAACACGCCTCGCTGTCGCGCTAGACTCTGCAATTCGTCCAGTTCCTGAAGCCGAAGAACGGCGGGCTTCTCGATGAGAACGTGCTTGCCGGCCTGTAGTGCCCGCAGCGCCGCAGCAAAATGGCGGTCGTCCGGCGTGGCCACGCAGACGAGATCGACCGGCTCGGATACGAGCCGCTCGATGGAGGAGTCGCCGCTACAATTCACGAACGAACCGAGTCGGTCCCCGTGGCTTGCACGCAGCTTTTCACCGCGAACACCCGTTCGGCTGGCCACCGCCGTCAACTCGACCTCGATACATCCGAAGTCGCGGCGATACATACCCTCCGCACGCAGCTGCGCGAGGAGAGGTCGATACGTTTCCTCAAATATCATGCCGAGTCCGATCGCGCCGACGCGCAATCGGCACGGGGTTGTGTTCGCTCTGGTCTTCATATCTCCAGAATAGAGGTCGCCGTGGCCGAGGCAACCGCAATGCGTGTGGGAGACGGCTTTTGTTTTTTCATCCGAATCGTCCATTTCAAAGCTATAGTTGAAAGAAATGCCTTCCTCGGAGCAATCGTTAGTTCGCGCCGAAGCAGGGCAGGGGACATTGCAGCTGGTTGTGAGTTTTTACATGAACCATTCCTCCGAGTTGCCGACGCTCAGCATTGTCGTTCCTCTTCTAAACGAGGAGGAGGTGATCGAGACGACCTACGCGACACTCAAGAAATATCTCGACCATTTGGGCGAGACTTACGAACTGATTTTCGTTGATGATGGCAGTACGGATCGGTCGCGCGCCATCTTGGCGGCGTTGGTAACCATCGATCCATCGATGCGAGTCGTGGTTCTCTCGCGCAATTTCGGCCACGAGATGGCGACGACGGCCGGGTTACGACATGCGCGAGGTCGGGCCGCGATCGTCATGGACGCCGATTTGCAAGACCCACCCGAGATGATCGCGCGGTTCGTGGCCAAATGGCGCGAAGGGTATGAAGTTGTCTACGGCGTTCGTAAAGAACGAAAGGGAGAGAGCTTTCTAAAAAAAACGACCTCATATGTCTTTTACCGCCTCGTGGCTCGGATCGCCGACGTGTCGATTCCAGCGGACACCGGCGATTTCCGCCTTTTGGATCGTCGCGTTCTCGATGTGTATCGACGCTTCCAGGAGGAGCCGCGATTCTTTCGCGGGCTGATCGGTTGGATCGGGTTCCGTCAGGTCGGCATCTCTTTCGTCCGGGATTGTAGGGCAGGGGGGCGAACGAAGTATCGGTACGGTCGATTGCTTCGGCTGGCATTCGATACCATCACCGCTTTTTCAACCCTGCCCGCTTTGGCCGTTACTCTCACGGCCGGCTCGCTCGCCCTCGCCAGCTTCGCTTGCTGCTCCGTCGCCGTTCTATTATGGCTGTTCGGCGCGATGGTTCTGGAAGGCTGGATGTGGGCCTCGTTGGGCTTTCTGCTCCTTTGGAACGTGCAGTTTCTCAGTCTGGCCGTGCTTGGCGAGTATATCGTTCGCACCCATCGGCATGTGCAACGCCGTCCTCTCTATATTGTGGATTCCATTCTCGAACACGAACGAGCGGATCTCGAAGCGCTAACTCCAGGCAACGCAGAGATGAGAGCGACACTCGTTTGTCATCCATCCGAACTATGCGATATTCGTCGGTGACGAAGGTCACCGACGCCAGAAGGAGTCCCACCGTCTACCATGCAATTCTGCACTTCTTCTTACGAGGCGACGGGCGACGCTCCACCTTCACCGACCCTCGAATGCAATCGTGAGAACCCGCCTTCCGAGGAATCGAAGCGCTGGTTCCACCTTGTCGGCGCGGATGCCGTATTCCTCGTCATCGCCTCGCTCGTTTTTTTAACGGCACGGCAGGGATTGCTCGACGATCCGGGCCTCGGCTGGCATCTTCGCAACATTGACGCCATGCTTGCCGAACGCGGTTGGCTCACCGTCGATCCATTCACCCAAGCGCGGGACGGCGTTGCTCGGCCGTGGTATAGCAACCAATGGCTGGGCGAGTTGCCGTTTTGGCTCGGCGAACGCTGGGCCGGATTGGAAGGGATCGCGGCAGCCGCAGCATTGACGATTGCCTTCACGATGCGTTGTCTCTATCTCATGCTGCGGCGCGACGGTTGCCCTTGGCCCCTCGCCGTTTTTTGGATCTCGCAGGCAGCGATGGGGGTATCGTGTTCGTGGGTCGCGCGCCCCAATCTCTTTACCCTTCTTTTCGCGGCGATCGTCGCGCGGATTTGCGTCCTCTTTCACGAGGGGAGGGTGTCTCGACGACAAACGATTTGGCTCTTGCCTTTGTTCTCCCTATGGGCGAACATTCACGGCGGCTTCTTGGCCGGGTTCCTATTGCTCGCCGCGACTTTGGTTCTCGAACTTTCAATTTCCTTTTTGTCTGCCAATTTCGACGAGCGATGCGCGGCTCGAAATCGTTCGCGCGACTTGCTGCTGCTTCTGATCGGGACGTTTCTTGCTTCGCTCGTCAACCCCTATGGATTCGCGCTGTACCGCTGGGTCTTTCAGCTGTTGGGCGATCCGTTCTTCATGGAGCTTCATCGAGAATGGAAGTCGCCGGACTTTCACGGCAAGGGTGCGATGCGCTACGAGTGGTTGATGCTCCTCTTCCCGTTCCTCTTGGCGGTCGGTAGGCGACGACCGCATTTGGTGGAACTCGGCCTTTCCCTGTTATGGTTTCACTTCGCATTGACCGGGTTCCGCTATGTCGCCGTTTGGGTCGTTGTCGTAATACCGTTGCTGGCTCGTTCGAGTCTCGCTCTGCCCTGGGTTGACGAACAAATGAAACGCTTCCGGAACGGGGGAGAGGGCAGTCGATGGTCCGGTGTGCCGCGCGATGCCGTCCCTTGGTTTGGAAGCATCCTTGGTGCCGTTCTGCTTCTTGTTCTGGCGCGCGGAGTCGAGGGGCGCTTGGCCCACCATCAACCCGACATCTTCCCCGCTCATGCTCTCGATCGGTTTCTACGCATCCATCGTGAATGGCAATCCGAACACGGTCGGCGACCCGTCGTGTTTCACTCCTACGATTGGGGAGGATACCTGACCTGGCACGGCGGCCCCGGCTTTCGCAACGGGATCGACGACCGCAACGAAGTCCAAGGCAAGGAGCAGATCCAAGAATACTTCTCGATCCTTGAGACGGAACCGGGTTGGGATCAGAAACTCGAGCGCGCCTCCGTGGTGTTCGTTTGCGTCGATGTCAACACCCCGCTGGCCCATCGCCTTGCCGAACGGTCGAGCGCATGGCGCGAACGCTACCGGGACGCCTGGGCCGTCGTCTTCGAGCGCATCCCGCACTCGACCGATCGACCCTAATGGCACGACTTCCCTAACTCCCTACTGAAACGGCCTTTGTGTCGATCCTCATCGCGTCTCGCCTGCGGCGAGTTAATTAAACATAATATACATTATCGGACGCAATGGGTTGGCGTGGAGGAATCTGTACAAATGTCGCCAAGAAACCATACGTCCGATAATAGTTCTTATGTTTAATTCAAGCGCTACTGCCTATCCTGCCTACATTGCGTTCTTGCAATAGATTGCCTCATCTCACCAGCCCGTCGCTTCGGACGAACTGGTCTTGACGGGCCGGTTTCCGGACGCGATACCTTGCGTCGGTGACCGATTGGTCTGGAGGTGGGTTATGAAGGGTAGTTGGAAGGAACGCTTATTCGACGTCGGTTGGCTCGCGCTCTGGGTCGCCGCCAGTTCGGTTTGGTGCGTCTCGGCCTCCACTCGGCTGGGGGCCACTTTCGACGAGCCGACGTACCTCCAACATGGACTGCAAGGTTGGCGAACCGGCAGCTACAAACCGTTGATCGACTTGGGAACCATGCCCCTGCCCGCCGTCGTGCAGACGCTCCCGCTTTACCTTTGGGAGCGTCAGTTAGGACAGCCGTTCGATGTGGCGCGCGATCTCGATCGTGTCTTGCCCATCGCGCGAATTGGGACGCTGCCTTTTTGGTGGATTCTGTTGGTGTACGCTTGGTTGGCGGCCCGTCAGATCGGGGGGCCGTGGGCCGCACGACTCGCGGTGTTGTTCCTTGCCTGCGAGCCGAACCTGCTCGCGCATGCCGGCCTCGCGACGACGGATATCGCTGTCTCTGGCTCTTTCTTGGCCCTGCTCTATCACTTCCGCATGGGCCGAGACCGCTCGTGGGTAAGGCGAATCTTGCTGCCGGCGATTTGGTTCGCCCTCGTCGTATTGAGCAAGGCATCTGGATTGGTATTCGGCGTCCTTGGGATGCTGGCCATCGAGCTGGAATATCGCAGGAGCCTGCCTCGCCTTGAGGGGGTTGCGGCTCCTCGTTGGCGCGACTCGCTCAGACAGCTCTTTCAAAAGCCATTTCAACGCGATCTGGGACAAGTGTTCTGGCTCGGATTGCTGGGAGTGTTCTGCTTCTGTGGATCGGAATGGCAATGTTCCCCATCCTTTGTCGAGTGGGGCCACAAGCTGCCGGAGGGACCGGGACGAACCGCAATGGTTTGGCTCGCCGAGCATCTCCGCATCTTCAGCAACGCGGGAGTCGCAATCGTTCGGCAAATTCGACACAACATCCAAGGACACGGCGTGTTCATCTTGGGCCATGTTGCCAAAAGAGCCATCTGGTACTACTTTCCCCTCATGCTCGCGATGAAGTGCCCCCTTCCCTTACTTTCCCTTCCCGTTATCGTGGCGCTGGTGTCGCGCCGCGCGATGCGTAACTGGGCGTGCGCAGTGACTTTCGTCCTGTTGGCATTCACTTTGGTATGTCGGGTACAGACGGGCATCCGACTCGTGTTGCCTCTCGTGGTGGTAGCCGTCGTGGGGCTGACGTCGGCGCTCGTGGTCGCTTGGCAACAGGCCGATCGAGGGCAAGCTCGGTTTTGGTTGGCGGGGAGCGGCAGTGTTTTGGCCGGTTGGCTCCTCTGGTCGTCCCTCTCGGTTTGGCCTCACGGCTTGTGTTACACCAACGAGATGTGGGGAGGAACCCAAAACGGTTATCGTTGTCTGAGCGATTCAAATTACGATTGGGGGCAGGGACTAAAGGAACTGGCAAAATGGCAAAAGTCCCATCGTGCGAACGATCTCGATGTCTTATATTATGGCACCGACACAGCCTTGTCTCGATTGCCGATGCACCCTCTCGTGGTCAGCTCCTTACGTCTAGGACCGGATA
This sequence comes from Planctomycetota bacterium, assembly GCA_021807595.1. GTDB lineage: Bacteria > Planctomycetota > Planctomycetia > Gemmatales > Gemmataceae > JAJPHU01. The sequence continues at coordinate 17,936 of JAKBCS010000076.1, forward strand.
AACTGCCCGACGCCAGCCGAGGACGCATACTTGCCGTCGGAGCCACTATCCTTTATGGAAGCCTGGGCGAGATTTTTCCGGAACTCGAACCATTTTCCCAAAAGATGCGCGCCATGCGCCCTATCGACCGCACTGCGACTTTCTTCATCTATCGCCTGCCGGCAAACGAGAATGCCGAGGAAGCAAACGCGGCCGGAGAGCCTTGAGCCAGGTTACGACACTTCGCCCTACGCTAAGCATTTTCGATGCCAGATAAATAGAATCCCATTTTACGGAATTTCTGATAGCGCGACTCCAACAATTCCTCCACACTCAAGGGGCGAGTTTCGCGGATGTAACGAAGCAAATACGCCTTTAGCGTATTGGCCATCTCACGATGATCCCGATGCGCGGCACCCAACGGTTCGGGTATGATGTCATCGATGACGCCCAATCGTTTCAAGTCCTTAGCCGTCATCCGCAGTGCCTCGGCGGCGAGCGGCTTGGTCGTCTCCGTGGCCACCTTCCACAGAATGCCCGCACAGCCTTCGGGGCTGATGACGGAATAATAGCCGTGTTCCAACATGCTGACGCGGTCGCCGATGCCGATGCCCAGCGCTCCGCCGGACCCGCCTTCGCCGATTACCACGCAGACGATCGGGGTCTCCAGCCGCGACATTTCTAAAAGATTGGTGGCAATCAATTGAGCTTGGCCGCGTTCTTCGGCTCCGATGCCGGGAAAGGCACCGGGGGTGTCGATCAAACAGATAATCGGCAAGCGAAATTTAGCGGCCAGCCGCATATTCTTGAGTGCCTTCCGATATCCCTCCGGATGCGCGCAGCCGTAAAAACACTTGGTGCGCTCTTGCAGCGTATGACCCTTCTGATGGCCAATTACCATGACGCGATGATCGCCCAGCCGAGCGAAGCCGCATCGCAGGGCGCGGTCGTCGCCAATGGCGCGGTCTCCGTGCAGCTCCACAAAATCCTCGAAGATCAACTGGACGTAATCCATCGTCTGCGGTCTTTCACCGTGCCGCGAGACCAGTACCGTCTGCCAAGGCGTTAGATTGCTGTAGATCTTGCGTTTGAGGCCGACCAACTCGCGGCGAATACGGCGAATCTCTTCGCTGCTGCCGAGTTGGCCGTTCGCACCCACTTCCAGGCGCTCCAACAAATCTTCCAATTCGTAAATGTCCGACTCAAAAGGTAAACGATTGCGCGGCGGCATGGCGTCTTCCTCGACTCCCAGCTTCGACTCCCGGCTTACCGATGATGATAAAGATACCGAAGCGCGAAGCGAGGGCCAACTGATCTTGCCCGTATCCCTCCATTCGTGCTATCCACCATTCGCACTCGCGGACGGCGATGAGGCACTGCATGGAGTTTGACATGAACGCACCGTCTTTCTCGCGGTGGGACAAAGCCTGGACTTTGTTCCGCAAACGCCCCTTCACCATCGCGGGCGGCATCTTGTTGCTCGTGGTTGCGATTCCCTTTTGCAGACGTCACGATTCCGAGTGGGAGCAAGTCTACGTTCGGGCCGCGGCGCGATTGTGCAACGGCGAAGAAATGTATCGGATGCAGGATGCCTATTTGTATCCCCCCTTCATGGCGTGGACCGCCCTCCCCTTTTTAAGCCTGTCGGCACGGGCCTCTCGGCTTCTATGGCTTGCGATCAATGGTATGAGCCTGATCGCCCTGTACCGTTGGAGCTGGCAAACGGCGGGAGGCGGGCGGCTCGAAGGAGCCGCGGACGTGCCGCGACGCGAACGGCTCGCGGCCGTCCTAGGCGCTCTTTGCAGTATCTCCTATCTGCAAAATTGTCTTGCCCATCAACAGACCGACATCGTACTGGGAGCAATGTTGGCGGGAGGCTGCCTGCTCTTGACGCGAGGCCGCTCCACTTTGGCGGCCACCTCGTTCGGTTTGGCGGCGGCTTGCAAGTGTACGGCCCTGTTGTGGATGCCTTACTTTTTGTGGCGCGGGCGGCCGGCCGCGGCCGTTTGGCTATTACTCGTGGCTATCGGCGCGAACCTATTGCCGAACCTCGTCCGCCCCGCTCCGAACGGCGAACTATGGGTGCGGAACTTTGCCTCCAGCTTCTTACTCCCGCTTACCGAATCCGATCGCTATCTAGGCACATGGGGAAGCGATCCCATCTACAATCAATCGTTGGTGGGATTGGGCCATCGTTGGTGTACGACGGCGATTACTTGGTCGGTCCCCGATTGCGCGGTTCGGCCCCGTATTCCCTTGCTCGATCCCCATGAGTTGCGAATCGGAGTGATCGCCACGGCACTTGCCATCCTCGGGATCGTCGCGTGGATCTGCGGTCGTCCCTCGCGCCCCATTGTCGACGATAATAAAGGCTCTCTTTTGGCGCTTGAGTGCGGGATCGTACTCCTATTAATGTTATTGCTCTCACCGATGTCGAGCAAAGCTCATTTTGGAACTACGACACTCGCCGCGTTTTGTTTGGCGCGCTCCGCGCTGTCGACGCGCGGAAGAGTGATTCCGGCGCTATTAGCCGGGTCGCTATTACTCGGACTGGCGGGTAATAAAGATCCATTGGGAGAACGATTGTACACGCTCTCGTTGTGGTACGGAATCGTCACTTGGCAAACGCTGCTACTGTTGGCGGGATGCTTGCTGATTTATCGTCGAACCAAAAAGCGGATCGCCGAGTCGATCCCCTTCCCTCGCTATGCGTTGGGCGGATTGTTTGGATCGAAGAAAGCTCGAAATCGCGGCGCGTCCCCGGTCGGAGGCGGCATGGCAACCAGGCCGATTACTCTTTCTTCGGGTTGTAGAGACGGAGACCACGCATCTGCATCAGTACCTCGTGAAAATCTCGCGGTCGATCCTCTTTCTTCTTCGCCAACATCCGCAGGATGAGATCGGCAAACTCTTCGCTGACATCGGAATTGTAGTGGCGCGGAGAGATGGGCTTTTCCGTAATGTGCTTCGTCAATAGCTCTTGCGACGAAGCGGCGCGGAAAGGCGGACGGGCGGCGACCAGTTCATAACACATGGCTCCGAAACTATAGATGTCGGCGCGACCGTCGAGAGGTTGTCCCCGAATTTGTTCCGGCGACATATAACTGCGCGTTCCCTGCGGCTTACACTTTCGCCAAAATATCTTCGACAAACCCGTGGGGATGCGTTGTGCCAGAGCAAAGTCGATAATGCGAACGTCGCCGCTGCTGGCGACGAGGATATTATCCGGCTTCACGTCGCGGTGAACCCAACCCTTTGCATTCATGAATGCGAGTCCCGTGGCGGCTTGCTTGAGAATATCGTGCCCCTTTTCGCGCAAGAAATCAATTTCTTTACGCATGATGCGCAGCTTCAGATTGCCGGCGGGAAAATACTCCATCACAAAGTGGGGATTGTCCAAACTACGATCGACCTTCACGATGCGAATGATATTGGGGTGCGCCAATTCCTTGCCGACATCCGCCTCGTGAAAGAGAAACTGTCGGTAGTTCGATTCGCGCACCTTTTCGGGCAAAAGCAATTTCATGGCGAAGTGCCGGCCGCTCGACGCTTCCAGCACTTCATAAACCTGACTGGTTTGTCCACTCACGAGCTGTTTCAACAAGCGATAACCGCCAACCAACTCCTCCGACATGTCCGCCCTCCCCTTCCGAAGTCCAACGAGTGGGTTCGCGTTCTTCTACCCAACCGAGGGACTGCTTACCAGTATTCTTCGTAGTGGACGTTGCCCTTAATCTTCTGAGCGGGTACGTCGGTCTGAAATCCGCGCCGTTCCAAGATTTCGATGACTCCGAGTGGATGCGGATAGGCGCGTTCGCCGGTCTCCCGATTCTTTTCGGGGAGGCCGATCATCTTGGGATTGCCGCACAGATAAACGTGCGTATGCTTCGGATCGAGCGCTTGTCCGAGACGGGTCTCCAATTCTCCGCTAGTTATCAGATCTTGAATGTATACTTTATGATCCTTGGTCTCCGCTTCGCGCGTCGTCAGCGGGAGATAGAGATAGCGCGGGTAACGGCGCATTAACTCTTCTTGGATGGACAGGTAGGCGAGATCTTTACGATACCGAACGCAGCAGGCCGAAGCGATGCGTCCGCGATGCCCGCGCCGCAGCAAGTCCCACAGCATGTAGTTGTGAGGTGCTTCGCCGGTTCCGGTGCTTAGAAACACAACCGTATCGTCCGGTTGAACGGGATCGAGCGTGAAATGCCCGGTTATCTTCTCGCCCAGAAACAGGCGATCGCCTTCCTTCAACAGAAACAGCCGAGGCGTCAGCGCGGGAGGATGCGACTTTTCGCTCTCCCGAACCAAGACGATGTAAAACTCTAGCCAATCGACGTCCTCTCGATCCAATAATTTCCCCTCATCATCGAGGATCGAGCAACTGATGGAATAGGAGCGGCGCGCCAGCTTCGATAGCTCTGCTGGCTGTAAATCCTCTTCCGCTGTGCCTGGAAACCGCGGCTCCCAATTGCCCAAACCCAGCGCCGTGTATTGTCCAGGCTTATGGGGTGCGAGCGGATAGTCCGGCCGGACGCGCACGATCATCAAGTCGCCGTGAGGCTTGATGAGGCGAAGGACGCGCGCGTTGTATTTCTCACGCCGTAATTCCGCGATCTGTTCGGGTGTCATGCTTGTCTCAATCGCCTCCACACGGGAACCGACGCTTCGCGCCGCTTCAACCCGCGACGGTTACTCCTGTAGTTAGTATAGGGAACATCGGACCGTACACGAGAGGGGCATTCGGTCCCGCGCAGCATCGAACGGACTCGTCCCGAATTGAGGAGAGGCAATTCGGGACAGTCCGTTCGCCGCAGTCGTCGTATCCGCCTTTCAGCCAAGCTTCTTGACCGAATCTTTCACAACCTCGACACAGGCGCGCACGTCCTTGTCGGGGTCGCGCGGGTTTGCTTCGTATTCAATGCTGATCGCGCCCGTGAAACCCACTTCGCGCAGGGCCTTGAGAACGCCGGGCACGTCGAGGACGCCCTTGCCGAACACCACATCCGTTCGCTTTTTGTTATCGTGATCCTTCAAATGCAAGCCGTGATTGCGTTTGCCCATGAGGCGGATCTGTTGGACGGGATCGAGTCGCTTGCCGAGCTGGGCGGAACGAATCAGGTGGCCGGTGTCCAAGCACGAACCGATCAGCGGGTTATGATCCTTCACTGCCGCAAGGATGATCTCGGCCGAATACCACTGATCGAGCTTATCCTTGCCGACGGGACCGTGCGGATGAATGCCGATGGCGATTTTATACTCGTCGCACAGCCGGTCGAGACTGTCGAAAGCGTCTTTCGTTGGGCTGGCGCTAAACATCTTGACGCCGAGCGCTTTGCCGAACTCGAACACTTTTCGATTGGCGTCCATGTCTTTCGAGAAATGCTGCACGCCCCAAGCCACTGGAGTAACGTCGTACTCCTTGCAAAGTCGTAGCAGCGCTTCGATTTGTCGAGGCGTGCTATTGAGCGGCGCGTGCTTTTGGAACAACTCGACGTAGCGCAGGCCGAGGCTCTTCATTCGCTTCAGAGCCGGTTCCAAGTCGAACTCGCGGAAGGTATAACTTTGGGCACCGAGCTTAAAGCCACCCAAGGCGTCTTCTTTTTTTTCATCGCCGCGAAGAAAATGCGGCAATCCAGCCGCTCCGACAGCGACGGCTCCAGCTGCAAGGAAACGGCGGCGGTCGAGGGAGAGATGATCGGCGATCATGGCGAGGCACTCCTACGGTGAGGAACGGGTAAGGGAACGCTGCGATATTGGGTTATCACGATTTCTGGAGGGAGTCAAGGATCGGACAAAAAGAAACCCCACGCCGGTTGGGCGCGCCGGCGTGGGGGAGCGATTGTGCTGCCACGAGAGAGCCTATTTTTTGGCGACGAACAGCTTGTCGACTTCGTCGTCGCCGAGTTTGTCCTTGCCCGATCCGGCATCGATTACCAGGGCAGTGCCATTAGGCGTCACCCACAGGAGATAGTTGCCGAGACGGAATACCTCGCGCAATTTCGGCTGGCGAGCCAGAAGTTTGAAATAGGCGTCGCTCTGAGCCTTAATGGTCAACGATGGCATCTTCGGATCGAACGCTTCGTCGATCCAAACGCCTCCGATTTCCAGACAATTGCGACCGTACACCTGGCGAATGGCCGTCTGTTCGAGCTTCGTCTGAGAGCGAAGATTCTGCGTCTGCACCGACAGATCGACGCCGAGTTTGCCGGATTGCACCGCGTCCCGCGCTTGACGTTGAAGAAGTTCGCGGGCGCGGTCGTAGGCTACTTTCTTCTCACGCGCTTCGTCCATCGCTTTGCCTTCTGAGCCTTTGCCGTCGGTCTTCTTCAGATCTTTGTCGGCGCGTTCGCCGCGATTCTGAGCGAGATCGCCAGGCTTGGCCTGGTTCTGCTTGGCGAAGTCGATGACCTGCATCGGTTTGCCTCCGGTTGGCCCCGGCATGAGTCCTGGAGCCATGCCGCCTCTCATCCCACCTCCCATGCCCATCATGCCGCCTTCGAATCCGACGATGGGTTGACCCGGCAACCGCCGCATCCGAGGATCGCGGACAATCGGCATCGGGCCGTCGGGGACGACGAGGTAGCTGGTGTACGGTGTGGTGATGCCGTACTTCTTCGCCAACGTCACCACCTCTTGCACCAACTCCGGCTTCTCGCCATTGGCGCGAATCTGATCGAGCATGTAACCCACCTTGCGACGCGCCCACAAATGCTCCACAAAATCGCGCTCCTCACCCGTCTTGTCCGGGAACGTCAACTCGTACACAAACTCCTTCGTTTCCATGCCCACTTGACCCGACAACTTCACCGCCGCCGGACCCTTGCCCGAATAACGACCCAATACCACCAACTGACTGCCGTGGAACAGATCGGGCAACTCCGGAGGATAAATCTCGCTAAACTTGATCTCATTCGTCGCCGCCAACTTCAAATTCGTCAACACCGGATTGCTGATCTTCGAGTACAAACCGCTCACTTTGTTCTCGATGTCTTCCGCCGGACGCACATACGTCGATAACGCTCGCGTCTTGTCGGCCAAACGGTCCAGCATGGTCGCGTTCACGTCGTCGCCCACGCCGAAGGTGAAGATGCGCGTGTTGGCCGTGTTCTTGGCCAGCGTGTTCTTCAAAATCTTCTCCACATCCGTCTCGCCGATGGTCGGCTGGCCGTCGGTGAAAAAGACCACCGTAAAAGATCGCCCTTCGTCCTTACTTCGCAGATCCAACGCCGAGGCCAGGGCGTCGTTGATGGCCGTGCCCCCGGTCGCCTCCAGCTCCTCGACCCATTTCTTCGCCTTGCCCAACTGCTCGGCATCGGCGGGTAGCAGACGCTCTTCGTAGCGATTGATCGTGGTGGCGAAGTTGATGAGGCCGAAGCGGTCGTTGCTGCCGAGATTTTCCAGACAGTATTTGAGCGCTTTGCGGGCTTGCTCCATCTTCGGCCCACGCATGCTGCCGGACGTATCCAGCACCAGCACCATGTCGCGCGGCACCTGATATTGCTTGGCCATCTCCACACGCGGCGTTATCAGCAGCGTGAAATAGCCCTTCTCGCCGCTGAGCGGGCGATGCGTCAGGGCGGTCAGCCCAATATCCTTGTCGCCGGTGGCATAGAAGAGCTGAAAATCTTTGTCGAGCAGCGCCTGACTTTTATCGAAGTTGACGGTCACTTCCTTGTCGCTGGCTCGCTTTAAGGAGATGGAGTGGGTTGGGCTGTAGACGTTGGTGACGTTGTGTTCGCTCTTGATCGTGGCGGTCAGCGAGAACTCTTCGAGGGTGCTGGTGGCTTTGCCGTTGGTCTTTAAGGGATAGATATACTCGACTAATTTGCCTTCCTTGGAGGCGACGGAGGTGAAGCTGAGGGCGATTTTCTGATCGCCGCGCGGCGGGATGGGGAAAACGCGGAGGCGGAGCAGATTGTTGCCCATGTATTCGAGCAAGGCCGGATCTTGGGTGCGGCGGACGATGGAGGTGTAGATGTCGGCGGCCTTTTTGGCTTCGACGAGTTCGCCTTTGGTTTCTTTGCCGTTGACCCACATGGAGAAGCGATTGACGGAGGCTCCGGGTGGGACGGGGAAGATGTAGGTGGCTTCGAGGTTGCGTTCGGTGTGATTGCGGAAGGTCTGTTCGACTTTGGTGACGGCGAGTTGGTCGTCGATGGCAATGGCGACCTTATGATTGAGCATGGCCAACGGCGGCAAGCTCTTGTCTTCGGGAATCAACAGGCCGTGAGCGTGCAGAGCCGAACTGCCA
>JAKBCS010000077.1 GCA_021807595.1 Planctomycetota bacterium
CGATCCGGAATGGATTGCCGTGCCTTCTCCGGCGAACGGATAATGCGTTTGTCCGCCTCCGGAGGCTGACGCCCCCGGCTCGGTGTAGGCGAGCGCAGCTTCTTCTTTACTCGGCCGATAATCCGCTGGAGGCTGTACCACTCGACGGATCGACAGGTTGAAGGTACGAGCAAATTCCCAGTCTCGCAGATCGTGGGCGGGTACGGCCATGATCGCGCCGGTGCCGTAGGTGGCGAGGACGTAATCGGCGATCCAGATAGGAATCTTCTCTTGATTCACCGGATTGATGGCATAGGCACCGGTGAAGACCCCGGTCTTTTTCTTGGCCAGTTCGGTGCGCTCGAGATCGCTCTTGCGCGCGGCGTCGGCCCGATAGGCTTGCACGGCGGAACGTTGCTGCGGCGTCGTTATCGACTCGACCAGCGAATGCTCCGGCGCAAGCACCATGTACGTCGCGCCAAACAGCGTATCGGGTCTCGTGGTGAAGACGCGAATGGCTTTCCCCTCGCTTGCGCTCGGGGCTTGCAGCGCGAAATCGACCTCTGCCCCTTCGCTTCTGCCGATCCAATCGCGCTGCATCTTCTTGATCGATTCCGACCAATCGAGACTCTCTAAGTCTTCGATAAGCCGTTCGGCATAGGCGGTGATGCGCAGCAGCCATTGACGCAGCGGCATGCGCACGACGGGATGCCCGCCGCGTTCCGATTTGCCGTCGATCACTTCTTCGTTGGCCAAAACGGTCCCCAGCGCCTCGCACCAGTTGACCGGCACTTTGGCCTGATACGCGAGGCGTTTGCTGTCGCGGTACGCATGCACTTCACCGTCGCCTTGCTGCTCGATCTCCGGAGGGATCGGCAGTTCGGCGATGGGCCGGCCGCGCTTCTGCTCGGTGTCGTACCAAGTATCGAACAATTGCAGGAAAATCCACTGCGTCCAGCGGAAATAGGCCGGGTCGGTGGTATCGACTTCACGGTCCCAATCGTAGCTGAAGCCGAGCATCTGAATCTGCCGGCGAAAGGTGGCGATGTTCTTCTCGGTGGTGATGCGCGGATGCGTTCCGGTGTTGATGGCGTACTGCTCGGCGGGCAGGCCGAAAGCGTCCCACCCCATCGGATGCAGCACGTTGAAGCCATTCATCCGTTTGTAGCGCGCGAGGATGTCGGTGGCGGTGTATCCCTCGGGATGGCCGACGTGCAGGCCGGCTCCACTGGGATAGGGGAACATGTCGAGGATGTAAAACTTCGGCTTTTCGCCGCCGTCGAGAGTGCGGAAGGTCTTGTTCTTCAGCCAGTAATCTTGCCAACGTCGCTCAATTACCTTCGGGTTGTAGCTCGGCATGTTCGCTCGTCCACCGCTATTGTTCTTGGTCCTACGTCCCGCGAGGGAGTGCAAATCCGGACGCTCTGCGTCCTCTCTCGCGCCGCAAAGCGGCGTGCGTTCCCACGCGGAGCGTGGGGACGAGGGGTCGTTATTCTATGAATCTTCGGTGCCGGCATCCGCTCCGACGGGAGCGACCGGGAAGTGAAGCGATCAATCGCGGAAGGTTTGTGCTGGCCGGCGTCGCTCGTTCTCCCAGGCCGTTTGGCGGCGCGGTCGCACCCAACCAATGGACACCGGCCCCGGCCGTGGGTTCGGTACGAATTCGAGCGAATCGGGGAGGGCGGCGAGTAACTCGTCGCGCGGCTTGCCGGGCTTGATTAACAACAGTGTTTGCGGCTGCTTTTGCAGGTCGGCAATCAGCTGCTCGCGCCGGTCGCGCGTGTAGACGCGGACCTCGGCTTGAGGCAGATAGAATCCGACCGAGTCCCAACGCTGAGGATAACAGGCGATGTGCAAATCGTTCGCCCCCGCGAGGGCCGCATCCGCGCGCAGTTGTCCCCGTAATGCGAACTGGCGGTTATACGCCGGTTGTAAGTAGTAGATGCCAAGCGTGAGAAACGCGAACACGACGGCGCTGCATACGCCCCACGAGACAAAGCGGCGGCGGAGCAAGACCAAGCCGGCCAACGCCAAGGTAGTTAGAACGATTGCCGTTCCGGGACGAAGCAGGTGTTTGCAGCCGGCGAGAACCACCACGCCCAGAGCCAAGGCCGCCGTCAGGAAAGCCGCGTGTCCCGCCAGACGTGAACGCCATCGCCACAACGACAATAAAGGCGCTCGGCTCCCCGTCCTTTCACCCGGTACCAGGACGTTTACATAGCAGCCCAACGCCAAGGCCAACGGCGGCAGCGCGGGTAAGATGTAACCCGGACGTTTGCAACCCGATGCGGAGAAGAAAAAGACACATAAAAGAGACGCTAAGAGGAATAATCCCAGCGCCGGCGGTCGGCGGAGCGCGGCGCGCAAGGGACGCCGGGCGAGATAGCGAACGAAACCGGGCAAGAGCAGCGTCCAAGGCAACATGCCGGCCAACAGACCGGGGAGATAGAACCAGGCCGGTTTCTCGTGGTCGAAAGGCGTCAGAAAACGTTCGATATGATGCCGCCAGAAGAAAGTGTAGGCGAAATCCGGTTCGCGCAACATGACGGCAACGTACCACGGCGCGGCCAAGGCCGCGGCCAAGCCGACAAATTGCAGCCAATCGCGCGGCGTCGTCGCAGCGCGGCGGCGATCCAAAAATGCGAACAGGCCCAACGGCGCGAGGATCAACACCAGCGCTACCGGCCCCTTGGTCAATAGGCCCATGCCGCAGGCAACCGCCGCCGCCAGCCACCAACCGCGCCGCAGCCCGGATCGATCCATCAACGCCGTGTGCGCCGCCGCCAACGCCGCCGTCACCCAGAGGCAAAGCAGGCTGTCCATATTGAGCATGCGCTGGCGATAGACGAAGCCGGCCGACAAACACAGCAGCAGCGCCCCGCACAGGCCGACCCGCTCGCCGACAACGCGCCGGCCCCACAGATAGGTCAACAACACCGTCAACGCGCCGGCGATTCCCGGAATCAGCCTCGCCGCCCAATCGTGAACGCCGAAGATCGAATAACTGCCCATGACCAGCCAGTACAGCAACGGCGGCTTATCGAGGTACGGTTCGCCGTGTAGCACAGGTACAAGAAAGCGCCCTTCGGCCAACATCTGCCGGGGTATCTCGGCGTAGCGCGGCTCTTGCGGTTCCAACAGGGGGGCGCGTAGGCAGAGAAAGAACACGAGAATCGCGGCGAATACCACCATTGCCAAGCCGACGTACCGCGACAGCTTTGACGGCTGCGACTCTTTTTGCCGCGCGGCGAACGTCGGCCCATCGATCGGAGTTTCTCCGGCGAACAACACGCGCGACCACCAAAACGGCAGCAAGGTCAAGGCGACGCGCGGCACTTCCAGCATCGACACCTTGCTCTGTCCCCCGACGCGCGGACGATGGCGGACGGCGACTTCCGCTACCCCCAGGCCGCGCTGGCGCGCCTTGGTCAGCATCTCGGCGTTGACAAAAAAGGTGTTCGTTTCCGGGAGTAATTCGGACAGCACCTCGCGCTGAAAGACCTTCAAGGCGCAATCGCAGTCGCGGACATGCGTGCCGAGCAGGGTCGAGGTCAGCCGGTTGTATCCGCGCGAGAGAAATCGCCGACGCCAGGAGTCTTGCCGATGCCGTCGCCAACCGACGACGACCGGGTAAAGGTCGGACAAAGGCAGCATGTGGACGAGATCTTCGAGATGGAATTGACAATCGGCGTCGGTAAACGCCACGCGCTCGAAGCGCGCTGCGGCGAATCCGGTTCGCAGCGCCGCGCCGTAGCCGCGATTGCCCTCGTGCCGCAAGAGGCGAACTTGCGGAAGCTGTGTCGATAGCTCGGCGACAATGTCGGCAGTGCTGTCGCCGCTGCCGTCGTCCACGACCAAGACTTCAAACTCGCGGGCGCATTCGGCCAACGCCGCGCAAGCTTCGAGAACGGCTTGGCGGATTCCGGCTTCCTCGTTGTAGGCGGGGATAACCAACGACAGACGCCAGGGGCGTTCGAGCGGAGAGAGCGCACGCTCTTCCGACGAAGGCGAAACTGGCAACAGAGCGGATCGACCGTCCATGAATGACCCTCTCCACGAGTGGACGAGCGGACAGTGGAGAAAGTCGCACAATGGCCCAAGACTGTCAAGGTGAGGCGGCGCGTTCGGCAGGGCATTCTCGCCGAGCCGAACGCGCCGCGTCGAGGAGATAATGAGCGTGTTCTAAAGAGGTTTTTTCCCGTTGAATCCTCCCATGCCTTTACCGGCAAAGCCTCCCCCCATGCCACCCATGCCCATGCCACCCATGCCCATGCCACCCATGCCCATGCCACCCATGCCGCCCATACCCATCATACCACCCATGCCCATGCCACCCATGCCGCCGCGCATGCCGCCCATGCCCATCATGCCACCGCTCATGCCCATCATGCCGCCGCTCATACCCATCATGCCGCCGCTCATGCCCATCATGCCGCCACTCATGCCCATCATGCCGCCACCCATCATGCCGCCGCTCATGCCCATCATGCCGCCGCCCATCATGCCGCCACCGCTACTAGCTTGCATGATCTGTTGTTGCGCCATGGAGACGGCTTGCGAGAAGTTCGGATTCGGCAACATGGGAGCGATGGTGGCTCGTTGTGCCCTCGACGAACTGGGTTGAGACAGCAGAAGAACCGTGGCGCAGAAGGCCGCCAAGTAGCCTACTTTCAACCACCGAAGGGAAATTCGCATGAAACCTCCAAGGTGCAAAAATGAGAGAGACGCGGACAAGCTCTCCGATACCCGAAACGCGAGTGATGCGTCGGCTTACGGAGTTTCACAAGGCCGCGCACCGCGTTTGCAAGAATGAAACACTTCCGATGAAACATCCAAATCCGCGGAACTCGCAGCCAAGAGAGAGAGGGAAAGGCGCGTTGCCGACGGGCTTGAGCAATCCTAAGAACGAGACGGCCTTCCACGACGGAGACGTTTCAACAAACAGACGTGTTGATTCCTTTCGACTCGGTGAAAGGAGAACCGACCGCGTTTCAACGCGGTCTGGGTTAGAACTAATGCTATTATGGATCGACTGAGAGCGCGTTGTCAAGGAATAAACGAACGATTTTTCTCGTTTTCTCGTTTCCGCGACAAAGAGCGCGCCGCGCCGGTAATCCAGCAGCAGCAGCGCCTCGAACGCTCCCTAACGCCGCGATTGCCGGATGATGAGACGACGGATATACTGAACTATTCGCCGTTATTTCACTCTCTCATGCGATCGTGGGAGAAGAGAAGACTTTACCTCTCTGTCTTGGGAAGAATACAATCTCCTTCGAACGCGCTATGAATGAATCTCTGCCTCTTTTCCTTCTGCCAGCCGAACAAGCCGGCGCGACGCTTGCCGCACTGCTGCGCCAACGACTGCCCGGTCAATCGTGGACTCAGGTGCGCCGTCTCATCGCTGCGCGTCGCGCGCGGGTCAACGGCGAGCTATGTCTCGATCCGGCACGGCGGATAAAGGAAGGCGAGAGCGTCGAGTTGCTGTCCGGCTCGATGGCCAAGCCGCGCAAAAGCGAACGGATTCTCATCCGGCATCTCGACGATCATCTCGTGGTCGTCGAGAAGCCGTCCGGCATCTCCACGGTTCGCCATCCGGCAGAACGCGACTGGAACGAACGCCGCAAGGCGTTGACGCCGACATTGGACGACCTGACGGCCAAGCTCATCGTCAAGCGCGAGGGGCGCGTGCGCAAAGGACCGCTGCCTCGTTTGCGCGTCGTGCAGCGACTCGACAAGGAAACGAGCGGCCTCGTCGTCTTCGCGCGCAGCGTGGCCGGGGAACGCGGGTTGGGCGAACAGTTTCGCGCTCATACGGTTATACGCCGCTATCTTGCCATCGTGTCTGGATTCGTACCGTCGCAGCGCATCGCCACGCGCTTCGTCCGGGATCGCGGCGACGGTCGGCGAGGCAGCACCACCCTGCCCAACGTCGGCAAGGAAGCGATCACTTATGTCGAGGCGATGGATCGCCTGCCCGACTACACGCTGTTGGCCTGCCGATTGGAGACGGGACGCACCCATCAGATTCGCATTCATCTGGCCGAGTTGGGCCATCCCATATGCGGCGATAAGGTGTACCATCGCACGGCGGAGGGCGAAGAAGTGATCGATCGTAGCGGCGCACCGCGCCTGGCACTCCACGCGGTCGAGTTGGGATTCCTACATCCTCAGTCGCACAAGCAGATGCACTGGGAGATGCCGCTGCCAACGGACTTGGATCGATTCTTGGAGCGTTTGCGGGTAGGCGTACAGAACGAACATGCAAATTAAATGGACCGATATCGATCCGGAATCCTGTGGACGGCGCTTTCTGTGCGCCGAGCGCTTCGCTGGCGTGTGGAGCTTCAAATGGAAGCTACAACGCCGCGGCGATTGGAGCAAGGGGCTGCAACCGACGCGCGAAATGTGGGACCACGTTCTCGATAGTTTGCAACGCCGTTATCGCCGCCGCGAGGGTGTCAGCGAGGAAGACATCGTACAGGTCGAGCGCATCCTGAAAGCACTGCCTCACGATTAAGGCAGACTCGGTTCGGAAGGCGGGGGTACGGGGCTAAGGATTTGGGCCGCAGGCTCCGGCTCGGCGGGGGTTACGAGGCGCGGCGCGGGAAGCAGCACGGGAGTGCGTTCGCCGCTCGGCATCGGCATCGGCGCGGCAGCGGGCTTCGACTCCGCGGTCGGCGCGGGTTGCGCCGTCGGTACGGCGGGAGGCGTTTCTGTCGAGACGACTTTCGGGCGTTGGTTGAGGGGTGTCAGGCGCACGGTAACATCGCGATCCGCCTCGAAGACGCGGCCGTCGGCGAGTTGGAACTGGGCCGTGATGCGCAGCTTCTCGGTGGACGGCCAGACCTTCCACGGTAAATTGAACACATATCCGGTGGTCAAAAGTCCGGCTTTCCACGACCGACGCATTTGCTCTGGAGGTATCACCCAAGTAGAAAGCGGCCTCTTGATGCCTTCGGAGGTGATTTCCATCGCGTTGACAACCAATTGTCCCGGCGCTTTGATGGCTTGCCCTTCCGGGTCGTGCGGCTCGACCTGCACCTGCAAGGCGTCGTCGCCGGGACAAATATCGTTGCTGCGTCCGCCGGTCTGCCGCCCTAGCACGAGCCTTTGCACGGGATAGGCGGCGGGGGGTACGGAGCCATCGCTGGGCACACCGAGTTGGCCGCGCAGCGTCTGCACTTCCTGTTGTAGGGTTTGATTGTAGACGCCGCAGCGATCGAGTTCCTCGCGCAACTCGCGGACATCGGTTTCGCGGGCCCGCAGTTCGGCTTGCACGCGATCGCAACTCCGGCATCCGCCGACGACGATTAGCAACACCGGACTGAAGAGGCAAACCACGAGGCAGCGCATGATGCCGAATCCTTGGAAGGCTGTCCTATTTGCAGTAGTCAGTAGTCAGAAAATAGCTTTATTTCGAGTGACTACTGACTACCGAACACTGTCTACGTCGGTTTCGGGACAGCCTGTCCCTGCGGCAAACGCTCCAAAACGTGATCGACCAAGCCGTATTCCTGCGCTTCACGGGCCGACATGAAGTTGTCGCGATCCGTGTCGCGTTCGATCCGGTCCAACGGCTGGCCGGTGAGCTTTTGCAGTAGCTCGTTCATGAGCTTCTTCGTGCGGAGCAGATGGTTCGTGCGGATTTCGATGTCGGTGGCCGGTCCGCGCGCGCCGCCTAACACCTGATGGATCATCACTTCGGCGTGCGGCAGGGCATTCCGCTTGCCCTTGGTTCCGGCGGCCAACAGCGTCGCGCCCATGCTGGCGGCGATGCCGATGCAATAGGTCGAGACATCACAGGTTATGTAGTGCATGGTATCGTAGATACCCATGCCCGCCGTCACCGATCCGCCCGGCGAATTTATGTACAGGTGAATATCCGCCTTCGGATCATCGAACTGCAAGAACAACATTTGTGCCACGATTAAATTGGCGCTGTAATCGTCGATCTCGCCTTGCAGAAAGATAATTCGATCTTTGAGCAACCGACTGTAAATATCGAAAACACGTTCTTCGCGGCCGCTCCGCTCCACAACATAAGGCACGAGTGGCATGGTATCATTCTCCAAACCAACCCGGCTCGCTCTTAGACATCGGCAGCCGGGCTGAGGTAAGATGAGTATTTTCCATAACTTTCCGACCGGGCAACGAATCTCGGCGGGTCGGACTACTCGACCCACCTACGTCTCCGGTCACGATTTTTTCTCATTGGACATCTTGGCCATCACTTCATCGACGAGGCCAAACTCTTTCGATTCCGTCGCCGTGAAATAGCGATTGCGCTCGGTCTCGGTTTCGATTTCGGCGAGAGTGCGGCCGGTGTGATGGGCCAGGATTTCATTGAGCCGCTTCTTCTCTTTGAGGATCTCTTTCATCTCGATTTCCACGTCGGAGGCTTGTCCTCCGATACCCTGGCTCCAGGGTTGATGGATCATGACTTTGGCGTGCGGCAAGGCGAAGCGTTTGCCCTTGGTTCCCGCGGCGAGCAGGATGGCCGCGCCGCTGGCGGCAATACCCATGCAATAGGTGTTGATGGGACATTCTAAAAATTGCATGGTATCGTAAATGGCCAAGGTCGCCGTCACCGATCCGCCCGGCGAATTGATGTAAAAGTGGATGTCCTGATTGCGGTTCTCGTATTGCAAATAGAGCAATTGCTGAATGACGAGATTGGCCGTCATGTCGGTGATGACCGGCTCGTACACATTCCCGCCGGAGCAACCGAAAAAGATAATCCGATTGTCCAACAGAATATCGTTGGTCCCATATTGCCGTTGGCGCGTATATTCCCGATAGCGCTGATTGCGCGGATCGACCCGCATCGGATGATCGAAATTGAACATCGCAAACTCCTGTCCAGAATGAAGGCGAACCGGCAGCGTAAGCTGCCGGGTGATGCCGCACCCCACAGCGCGAGCTGCCGGTTCGTTGGGGTGTTACGCTGTCGGTTCGCCGGACGGTTCTTCCGCGGCGGGAGGTTCGGCCGTGGGATCGTGAATCTCGCCGGGAACCGTTTGCATCTCGGCGGTGGCGACGGATCGTTGATCTTCCTCCTTGAGCGGCACGTCTTCGTATTCGGCGGTGTCGAGAATCAAATCGAGCGCACGGCGTTCGATGATCTCGGCGGCCAGGGCATCGAGCATTTCCTCGCGTTCGAGACGCGCGCGGATACGGCGCGGAGATTCGTGTTCGTGCTGGGCCATGCGCTCGATTTCGTCGTTCAGATCGTCGTCATTCAGGTCGATCTTCTCGACTTCGGCAATCTTTTGCAGCACGAAATGCTCTTTCAGCGACAGGGCGGTGCTTTGAAGTATGTCTTGTTCCAACAGACGCCGCCGGCCTTGGATTTCCTCTTCGGAGATGCCGTCGGCGCGCATTTCCATGATCCGCCGCGAGATCGCCCGCCGCGCTTGGCGGCGCAACAAGTCGGTCGGTAAATCCCAAGTCGATGCTGCGGCTATGTGTTCGATTACCTGTTGCCGAGCCGATTGTCGCTGTTGGTATTCCAGCCTGCGCTGCAGCACGACGCGAATCATCTCGCGCAATTGCCCCGGCGAATGGGCACCGAACTCGTGCAGGAGTTCGTGCGTCAACTCCGGCATGATGACGACTTGAACGTCTTTGACTTGCAAGGTGGCCTTGACCGTCGCACCGCGCAGCTCTGGATTGGCGGCAGCGCTGGACAAGACGATGGTGACTTCGCGCGTGTCGCCGGCCTTTGCGTCCTCGACTTCGTCGGCGAAATGCTCGGCGATGCCGTCCTTGAACGCCAATTGCTTATCGATTCGCAGGGTTGCCTGCTCGAGTTGACCGATTGAGACATCGCCGAGCTTGATCTGGCCATCGACGACGATCAAGTCGCCGAGCCGAGCGCCGCCTTCCGTTTTGGAGACGACCGTTCCATGCGGCGTCAACAGTCGGCGCAATTCCTGTTCCACTTCCTCTTCGGTGAAGTTGTGGACGGGTCGCCGGATTTTCAGTCCGCGATAGTTGGGCAAGTCGAACTGCGGTCGAACTTCAACCTCGAACTCGTAGACCATAGGCCCCTGACGAGGCAGATCGATGGTCGCGGGATCGAGATCGGGAGCGGCCAACGGCGCGATGTCGTAGTCCTCGGCCAGTTGCTGCAAACTGGCGAGCAGCACTTCGCTTTTAACCTGATCACCGACTTCCTTGTGATAGCGGCGTTCGACGACGCGGCGCGGCGCTTTGCCCGGACGGAATCCGGACACGTTGGCATCGACGACCAACTCCTTGATCTTCTCGTCCATCCGGCCATCAATCGCCGAACGCTCGACCGTGACCTTGATGTGCTTCTTGCAAGGGCCGACCTCGCGGATTTCGACCTGTTGCGGCAGCTTGATCGGGTCCGTGGGGGAAGGTGCGGCCGTCGCCGTTGCCGTCTCGGTCGCCACGCCGGACTCCAATTCCGGTGTCTGTTCTTGAGGAGTCGCGGGAGTGTCTTCTTGAGTCATTTCGTCCGTCATAATGTCCTACTTTCTAGGGACGCCTTGGCCCGCACGCCCGCAACGCAAGCACGGACGCCCTCGTCTCATGCCGAAACCTACGGGTTAGCAGTCAATGTATTCTAGGCGTCGGCGGACAAGAAGAAAGCCCTCTGGTTGCACGAGTGGGGGCTTACGCCCCCCGATGCTCCTCATCTGAGCGGGGGTGTAAGCCCCCCGATGTTTCTCTCAGGGGGCTGACGCCCCCCGCTCGGCCGATTTGACCCGTTGGGGGGAGAACGGCTCCGCAACGATTCGAGCAATTGCCGCGCGTGGGCATCGTCCGGCTTGAGATGAACTCCTTGACGCAGTTCCTCAATCGCAGCGTCGATGTCGCCGTCCTCGGCCAATAGCTCGCCCAGATTGAGTCTCGCCTCGGCAAACAGGGGCTTGCAGGCCAGACACGACCGATAGGCGGCGCGGGCGGCGGCGCGGTCTCCCCTTTGTTTGTAGCATACGCCCAGGTTGTACCAGGCCAGGGCGTAATCGCTTTTCAGCCGCGTGGCCGTCTGAAAATAGGGAATGGCGGCGGCAAAATCCTTCTGTTCCGAGAGTGCCGCACCGAGATAGAACTGCGCCTCGACCGCCTCCGGATCGCGCTCGACCGTGGCGCGCAGCACCTCTTCGGCCATGGATACATTTTCCGAAGCGAGATAGGCGCGGCCCAGCAAGACGCGCGCCCAACTCGAATCGGGATAGTCCGCGACGGCGCGCTGCAACAGAGGAATCGCTTGCTCCGCCCGTCTTTGCCGGAGGAGCGAGGCGGCGCGGGTAACAACTTCAAGAAGTCCCACCACACGCTCTTGCACATTCTCCACCAGAGGATCGGACCAGGGAAGATCGTCCGGCAACTGGCGCGCGCGGTGGAGAGCCTCCTCGGCGGCGGCGCGGTTTCCCCGACGTTGCTCGACCTCGGCCAACAAGGCGAAGGCGGCTTTCTGCGCGCTCGGATCGTCCAAAGCCGGAAGCAAATGATCGCGGCAGTGGGACAGATCGTCGTTTTCCAAGGCGATGCGAGCTAGGCCGAGATGGGCGCGGTTGTGACCCCGCCAACCGTGCAACACTTGTTGAAACAAGGTTCGGGCCTCGTCCTCTTCGCCTCGTTGCATCAACAACTCGGCCAACAGCAGCAGTGGGCCGTCGAACTCCGTGCTGGCGGCAACGGCGCGGCGCAGGCAGGCGATGGCCGATTCCGGATCGGATCGGCGTACGGCCAACGCTTGATAATAGGGCCAGCGCGCGTCGTGCGGATCGAGCAACTCCGCGCGAGCCAGACAGAAGACGGATTCGTCGTGGAACTGGTGAGCCAACAACACCATGCCGAGTCGGCCCCAGGCGCGCGCCGACTTCGGCGATTGTTGCGCCTCCCGCCGTGCCGCCTCCACGGCGCGCCAAACGACCGGATCGACGCCGGTGGGATCGAGCGCCGGAGGTTGCGGCGACGCGCTGGGCCAATACCTCCACGCCAGCGCGACGACGCCGAACGCGACGAGCAAACCAGTCGCCCAGACTGCTCGGCGTTTCATGGCAGTGCCTCTCCCTCGCCGTGCCTCAACTCGATGGCCTTGTCCACCGGGATAGGTTTTCCCGAAGACAATTTGTGAAACCTCTCGCGCGAACCGTCGGGCCAGGCGAGGTCGATGGCGTCAATGCGCTCGACTTCTCCCAGTCCGAAATGCGCGCGCGGATCGTTGCTACACAGGAAGCTATGTCCGGGATTGAGCCAGCGCCGCCAGGTTTTTCCTTGCGAACACACGGTGGCTACCGCTCCGTAGGCGTCGCGCTTGAACTTCGGCTCCCAGGCGCGCACGCTCAGCCAATGGCCGCGCTGAGGAGCGACGTTGCGAAACACGCGCGCCGGCCCCGCCGCGGCAGTCACAATCAAATCGAGTCCGCCGTCGTCGTCGAGATCGGCGACGATCAGGCCGCGCGACACCGCGCCGTCGCCGGCAAAGCCGGGGTCGGCGTCGGTGCGGTCGTGGAATCGGCCGTTGTCCGCGCCTTCCCACAAGCGATTGCGTTCGCCGAACAGCGCCCAAAAAGAACCGAGAACGGCTTCGTTGCGCGGCGGTCCTCGATGGACGCGGCCATTCGCGACGGCGAGATCGAGCCGGCCGTCGCAGTTGAAATCGCCGAAGACCACGCCGAAACCCGTGCCGCGCGCCTGTGTTTGCGCCAACCCAGAGGCAAGCGTGCGGTCGCGAAACATGCCGGAGGGATGCTGACGCCACAGCGTATTCGTCTCTTCGGTCAAATGGGTGACGAACACGTCGAACAGTCCGTCGCCGTCCACGTCGCCTAGGGCCACACCCATGCCGGCCTGGGCATGCCCCGCGCCGTCGTAGGCTAGGCCGTGCGGCATCGCCTCTTCCTTAAAGGTGTTGTTTTTTTGGTTGATCCACAGATGATTGGGTTTGCCGTCGTTGGCGACGAAAATATCCGGCCAGCCGTCGCCGTTGAAGTCGGCGCAGACCACGCCCAGGCCGGGACCGGGCGCGCCGGCCAATCCGGACGAGGCGGTCAGGTCCTGGAAGTGAACGCAGCCGTCGGCCCCGAGTCCGCGATTGCGAAACAGCTTGGTTGTGGAGCCGTCGAAGGCGTTGGGGCCGCAGAAATCGCGTTGGCCTCGGCCGTTGTTGCACGGGCGCGAGGGGTCGTAATCGACGTAGTTGACGATGACGAGATCGAGCCAGCCGTCGCGGTCGAAGTCGGCGAAGGCGGCGGAGGTGCCCCACAAGGGATTGTCGATGCCGGCCTGTTTGCTGATGTCGCGGAATACGCCTCCGCCCTCGTTGTGAAACAGCCGCGCGCCGCGATATTGCGTCACCAAGATGTCGGGCCTGCCGTCGTTGTCCACGTCGGCGACGGCCGCGCCCATGTTGTGGCCGGCAATATCCAGATGCGATCCGTCGCTGACGTTCTTAAAATGTCCGTCCGGCAGCCGTTTGAAGAGTTGATTCTTAGAGCGAGATTCCGGCCCGCCATTGGTGAGCAAATAGAGATCGAGCAAGCCGTCGCCGTCGAAATCGAGAACGGCCGCTCCGGAGCCGACGATTTGCGGCAAGAAAAATGTACCCGTCGGTCCAGCGTCGTGAACGAAGTCGATGCCGGACTCGGCGGTGATGTCTTGGAACCAAGGCGGGGCGGTGGGTTCTCCGACGGTGGGGACGGAAGGAGCGGGGTGACAACCGGAGATCCCGGCACAGCAAAGGAGAAGAGCAAGGAGAAGCCGATGCGAGCCAATCATCGCGCAATCTCGGTGTTTGCTTCGGGCGATCGGGGGCGTAAGCTCCCTGATGATCTACTTATCAGGGGGACTTACGCCACCGCTCGCCCGATGTTCTTACTTCATGGAAACGTCGTACTTTTGATCGCCCAGCGTGACGTTGTGTTTCAGCTGCGTCGTCTCGAGGGTGGTGTAGCCGGGAGGCACTTCGATGGGCGGTTTGCCGCGCTTGGGCATGCCGCCTTTCTCGGACATATTCGGCTCCAGTTCACCGGGAGGTGCCTGCACGGTGATTTTTGCCTCGCCGATAGGCACGCCCCGGACGGAGTAGTCGCCGTTCTCGCCGATCGCTGCGGACTTCTGAGCGGAGATCTTGCCGTCGGCACCGATGCTATAGATGTTGAGATAGCCTCCGGGTAGCGGCTTGTCTTGAAACGTCACCTTGCCGGAGAGGTTTCCGGTTTTCTTTCCATCGCAACCGCCCGCCGCCAACAGTGCCATCGTCGTCAGGGACAAAATTCCCAACGCTTTGATGGGGACAAATTGCATCATCATAGTGCAAATCTCCTTCGCTTACCAGTCCGAGGGAATGGGCAATCCATCGTTGGGCAGGGTGGCGATCCAGAAGGTGGTGGGGCTGATGCCTTGATTGAGAACGCGGCAACTGCCATCGGCCAAGCTGACGTTCATACCGCCGGTGTGCGCGCTGGAAGCGAGCGTGGGGTTGCAAGCCGTTTGCCACGGATTGGGCATTTGCTGCCAGGTCTGTGGCCCGCGGACGGCGCAGGCATAGACCGGCGACAGGTAGGCATCCCAACCCCAAGCCCACATGTTGCCGCCGCTGCCGCCGCATCCGGCGTACTTCTCGGCGAACAAGATGGTGTTGGAAGTGCCGTCGGTGAAAGTGGATGCCACATTAGCCATGCCCATCCAGTTGCCGTAGTTGCCATAGGCGAACACGGTGAAGTTGCCCGCGTAGCTGCAATCGCCCAATCCCCAGGTTAGCGTTTCGCCGAAGCGATTTAACTTCAGTTGCTGCGCCTTGCCTACGCTGGGATCGGAAGTGCAAATAAAGGTTTTGACGCGCAGGTTGCCACCGTTCATAGGCGTGTTCACCGCCGGATAGGCGATACCCAACTCGACTTGGTTGATGGGTACCGAGGCGTTGAGGATGTTTTGCTGTTCGATAAACGCCAAGAGCTGTGTCATTTCCGTGCCGCCGATCCCGCTGGGATTGCTTGGATTACCGGGACCGGGAGGCCAAGCGGTAGCCTGCGGCAAGACCTTATACACATCGTTGAAGTTGTGGCAGGCCAGGGCGAGCTGTTTGAGGTTGTTGCTGCACTGCGCGCGGGCGGCGGCCTCGCGCACCTTCTGCACCGCAGGGAGCAGCAGCCCAATCAGAATGGCGATGATGGCAATGACCACCAACAGTTCGATGAGCGTGAAACCACGCCAACGACGACGGAGAAGAGTCGGCATAATCCGCCTCCAAAAGAAAAGGATAAGGAACCGCGCAAACAATTCGGATCGCGGACGGTCGTAGCCATTCGCAACGATCCGCAACGAGGAGTCGGGGTTGCCGATCTCTAGCGTTGCCCAAAAAACGATGAAAATTCTTCGCTGATGAGATTGGATGTTACGTCATGTCCATGTCGTCTGCAAGTGAAAAATGAAGGCGGTTTCATTTTTTGAGGGAATGGCTCCACGCGTCGAAAAGAGGCGCTGAGGAACGGGGGTGGCTGGGTATCGGCCGGTTGACAGTGAACCGCCTTGATTCCCTGGTCGGAACGAGTATAGTCGGATTGCGCGCAGGGCGATAGGATCGCGCTCTCGAAGAAGGAACTTCTCGTTGCCTCGTCTTCGCATCTTAACTCGATGGGCCTCGCAATGAATCCTTCGCCGCGCCATGTATCGGTTCTGTCGGTCGAAGTGCTGGAGTTCCTGGCACCGCAACCGAGACAAGTGTTCGTCGATGCAACTGTCGGCGTCGGTGGCCACAGTCGTTCGTTGGCCGAGCGCCTGTTGCCGGGCGGGCGGCTAATTGGACTCGACCGCGACGAGACCATGCTCGAATTGGCCCGTCCGCAGTTGGTCGATCTGCCGGTGACACTGGTACATGCGCCGTTCTCGCGGCTGCGCCAGGTTCTCGACGAACGGGGCATCGAAACCGTCGATGGCGTTCTGGCCGATTTGGGTTTCTGTTCGGATCAGATGGACGACGCGGCGCGCGGCTTGAGCTTCATGCAGTCGGGGCCTCTGGACATGCGGCTCGATCCGTCGGTCGGCGAGCCGGCCAGCGCCTTGCTGCGACAACTGAATGAACGCGATCTCGCCGACCTGATTTATCGCTATGGCGAGGAGCGCTTTAGCCGGCGCATTGCACGGCGCATCGTCGAAACTCGCCGTTTGGCTCCATTGGAGACGACGGAAGCATTGGCCGACCTGGTACGCCGTTGCATCCCACGATCGAGACCGCGCCGCCATGCCATCGACCCGGCCACGCGCGTCTTTCAGGCGCTACGCATCGCCGTCAACGACGAGTTGGGAGAGTTGGAAACGCTGTTAAAAATACTTCCGAGTTGTCTGCGGCCCGGTGGACGAGCCGCCATCATTAGCTTTCATTCGTTGGAAGATCGCCCGGTGAAGACCGCCTTCCGCGACCGTTCGCGATGGAAGGCGATTACCCGCAAGCCGGTCCAAGCCGGCGCGGAGGAAGTGAGCAACAACCCGCGTGCCCGCAGCGCCAAACTGCGAGCGGCGGTTCTTGTCTGAGAGCCGCGACCGCAAGGAAGCGGCGATCGTGTGACGGTTTCCCGCAAAACCGCTTGGCTTAACAAGAGGAGCATGGATAGCTGATGCGCAAGACCCAATACGCATGGATGGCCTTGGGCGGATTGATCTGCCTGTTTGGCCTGGTTCTGGCCTGTAAACTCCGCGATGGCAACAAGGTTGTCGCTCAGGCGGAACAGTTGCCGCCCCCGAAAGCTCAAGAACCGGAACTCTTCAATCCGCCGCTTCCCAGCAAGCAGGCGAAACCGACTCTGCCACCCTTGGATCTGAAGAAGCCCGAACGGGAAGACGGCCCATCCTTGATGCCCAGCCCATCGAGCAAATCGGCCGAGAAATCTCCCATCAAAAAACCGTCCTCGGAGTCGAAGCCGCTCGACCTACCGTTCCCCGGCCTGAGTGGACCGCGTTCGGTTCCTTCAATGCCTTTACCGTCGAAGTCGCCTACGGCTTCGCCGAATCCGAGCATCTTGCCGGCGTCTTTCGCCCCCAATACGCCCTCCTCGTTCGATCCTCCGAAAAGCAAGCCTTCGAGCCAACCGGAAAAGATAAATGCACCGTGGGGCACGTACCCACAAGTAGGCTACAGTGAGAGTGCAGAAGGGTCTACTTTTCCATCAACCGCCACTCACCCGTTGAC
This sequence comes from Planctomycetota bacterium, assembly GCA_021807595.1. Lineage (GTDB taxonomy): Bacteria > Planctomycetota > Planctomycetia > Gemmatales > Gemmataceae > JAJPHU01. Next base: position 17,144 of record JAKBCS010000077.1, read on the forward strand.
TCCATCGGGGATCGGCACTTATTCCCAATCGACCCCGCCCATGCCGCTGACGGGATCCGCCGCGCCCGTCACTCCGCCGGAACTATCGGCAGGTAAATCGATCTCGTCTCCACCAAAAATGACTGGTCAAGCGGAAAAGACGCCGCCTCGGCCAACAACGTCAAGCCCGGCTCCGTCGTGGAATGCACCATTGGTCACCCCGACGAGCGGTAGCACGGCTTTGTCTCCTTCGACGGTCGATCCGATTCGCTCCCTTCCCGGTGAGCCGCCCTTGGCACCGAATCCCGGACCCGTGCAGATGTATCGCGCTCATGCCGGCGAATCGTTACACGACATCGCTCGCCGAACGCTTGGCAGCGGCGATCGCGCCGGCGATTTGCACAAACTGAATCCGTCCCTCAAGCCAGAGGAGCCGCTTCGCTCCGGCACGATGGTTCGCCTGCCTGCGGACGCCTGCGTGCAACCCGATGATCCCGAGGCGATCAAGGTGTTGCCCCTGCCGCGCGCCAAGCCTGCCGCCGCCAAGGCCAAGGCGCTCCCCTTGACCGGAACGTATCAGTGCAGTCTCGACGAGAAGGGACGCTTGACTCTTCCGCGCGCCCTACGCGATCAACTCGGCGGCAGCGAGACCGTACTCGTTTCGCCCGGCACCGATAAATGTCTGTGGCTGACGAATTCGGCACATCTCGAACGGCTCGACGAACGACTCGAACAGTCGCGCGCCAACGAGAACGACGTGCGCGTCTTCAAACGACTGTATTACGCTCAGACGGAGAAGCTGACCGTCAACGGCGAAGGCCGGGTGTCCATTCCGGAGCGCATGACCCAGTTTGCCGACTTGCAGCAGGAAGTGGTGTTGGTTGGCATCGACGATCACTTCGAGGTCTGGGACGCCTCGCGCTGGCGTTCCTACACGCAACAGAAGAGTAGCACTCGCGCCGCTGTGTCGGCCGACACCGAGTAACCGCGCCATTCTTTGCCAACCCGCCGCGCCGGCAAGAGTCTCAGCGCTCTTGTCGGCACGGCGGGCTGGCGTTCTTACCACCCATCGGAACGGAGGAGGACGGGCATGAAAATGGAACACAAAATCGGCATCGGCATCATTTGCACCTTCTTGTGTCTGTGTGGAGCCGTCATCGGACTCAAGATGCAAGAACAAACGCCGTCGCCCGACGCCCAGGCCCTCGCCGGCGGCGACCCAAAGTCGAGGACTCCAGAGGATCCCAATAACCCGCAAGAGGAAAAAAAGGATTCTAAATCTCCAGAATCTCCGAAGGATGAGGGCGAAAAAGCCAAAGGCGCGAAACCGGGTCCGAACAACGGAGGAGCCAAACCGATCGAACCCGATCCTCTCGACGGAACCAAGCCTACACCAAAGCCAATCGATCCACTCGCGCCGTCGAGTTCCATCTCGACGGTCAATAATCCTTCTTCGGGGCCAGGGTTAGGCGGATTCCCTGGAATGTCCTACGGCTCTTCCAAACCTACGGCGATTCCGCCCGGAGGACTTACGGGCAGCCAACTCAGCGGCGCGAACAATCGCCCCAGCGCTTCCGATAACCAACCTCCGCTCACTCGACCCAAGGTGGAGGGTTCCAGCGAATTCGGTAATTACACGCCCCTTTCCAGTCCCAACAAGAACGAGAATAAGTCAACCTCCTCCACTTGGCCCGCTACTTCAGGCTCCACGATGCCGAAGCCGATAGGTTCGGGTCCGAGTCCATCCACGAGTTCGGTTTCTTCTCCTGCTTCGCCGTCGATTGTGCGGACGAGCGCGACGGACAACGGAGGAACGGGTACGCCGTTGATGCCTCTTGGCTCCGGCAACAAAGACCAAGCGACTCCCGCAGCGTCGAGTACCGGACCAAAACCCGCCGCGCTGTCTACTCCCCAAGGCGGTTCGACGAGTACCCCATCCCCCAAGACGACCGCCACGCAACCAAACATCTCCGGCGTGGGAATAACTCCTCTCCCAAGCGAAACGCCGTCGCTTTCAACCGGCCCAGCCGCTCTCAAACAGCCTGCTCCCACCTTGCCCCTTGGCGAGAGTGGTATCCGTCCCACGGGAACCGGAACGCCATCGCCGATTGGCGCGAGTACCTCGCCGCCCAAAACCCCGCCGACGTCGGGCAGCAGCCCTGCTTCGAGCGCGGTTCCGCCGTATCTCATGCCGCATGCAACCGGCGATTCGGCGAGTGGAGGAAGTACGTCTCTTCAGCCCGGCGGACCGCCGCCGCTGGCCACAAACCCGGCTCCCATTCCGCTACCCGGCTCGTCGGAGACGAAAGCTCCGCCGTCGTCAATGCCCGCTCACATCCCCTTGCCCTCAGACACGCCGAGCGGATCGCAACCGCCGTCTTCGCTAATGCCGTCCACATCTCAGCCTATTCTGTCGCCATCGTTTTCTTCGCCCAAGCCGACGCCCATGTCCCCGCCGCCGTCGAATGTTCAACCCTTGTCCCCGTCAACATCGAGTACGCCCCCTCCGCCATTGCCGATGTTGACGCCGCCGCCCGCGCCGGCGGATGGCGGGAGTTCGTTCGTTCCCGATTCATCGACCTCGTCGCCGCGGCCCATGAGTGCCGCGCCGGCGCTTGTGCCCGTGCCGACCGGTTCCGGTTCGACGGCGCGCCCGGCGAGTAACGAGCCTGCCGTCACCGTGTACGACGAGCAGACGTACACGGCCCAGCCTGGCGATACGTTCGAGTCGATCAGCAAGAGGTTTCTCAACAGCGGCAGCTACGCCAAAGCGCTGCAAATGCACAACCAGAACCACGCCCGCGCCGGCCGCGAGATGGCGAACGCCGGCAAGCTGACTCCGGGAGAGAAAGTCTATATCCCACCGACAAGTATCTTGGAACAGCGCTATGCCGGAGCCATCGCCAACGGTTCGACGCCCACGATTTTACCGGCCAGCGGAACGCCGTTCCCGAATCGGTGAGAAACTGTCTCACAAGCTCCCTCTCCCCCTTGAGTACCGGGGGAGAGGGGCTTCTGAGAGCGTCGCTCGGAACCGGAACCGTGAGCGACGGATTCAGAACCAATCCCGTCGCTCACGCTTTCGGCTCTGAGAGAGGAGGCATGTCGTGCGCAAACCTCGCTTTCGGCATTTGTTCTTGCCCATCCTGCTCGCGTTGGCGGGTTGCCAGCTGATGTACCGCTATCGCCCCGCCCCCGTGTTGGTGTGCGATGCCGAGACCAAGAAGCCGATCGCCGATGCCAAAGTCCATCTCTTTTATCCTCTTTCGCGCGATTCGATTGCGCCGTTCGATTCTTCGGAGACGACGGGAGCAGACGGCATCGCGCGCCTGCGCGCCGCTCCCCCATTCAGCGATTTCGGCGTCCGCGTCGAGGCGACGGCCGCCGGCTATGCGCCGGGACAGGTCGGCTTGTCGTCGGAGGCGATCCAGCGATTGGAACCGGCGCATCTCTTGGAAACGGTGGATCGGCGCAAGCCGGCGTTCGTCGTCGAGATGTATGCGGAGCCGCGCTTCGCCGTCGAATTAGTCGTGCCGCCGGGTTATCGCGGGCGCATCAAGCTCGAAAGCCAATTGGAAGATGACATCCCCGCGCCCGTCGGCCAACGGTGCTACCGCTTCACCGTTACAGACGGCTACGTTCGTCTCAAAGGCCCAAGTGTGTTGCGCCACGTCTATCCCTCGGATTATCGCGCAAGTTATGCCGACGGTTCACCTCTAACCGCCGAAATGTCGCTCACCAAAGTCGGCTTCCGTTGGTTGCGCGTCGAAGGGGAGGCGCAAATCTTTGTGGTCGGCACGCAATCGGAATACGACATGCAACGCCGGGCCGCTCCCGAAGAGCAATCCGCTCCGCCATCCCAAAGTAAATCTCCCAGCCACATGCGGCATCGGCGCATGTAAACATCCGATGCGATTGTTGGATCGGAACGACCATTCGTCTACCGCGTTCGCTCCGATTCTCCCAGGACGATGCGTCAGCCGTTCTCCCGTTCGAGTTCGCGGAGGTAGTCGAGCGCTTCGTCGAGAGTGCCAACCTGTACGCCCGGTTCGCGCCCGGCCACGTCGCATTCGTTCAGAAGCATCAACTCCTCGAAGTCCGGCGACGATTCCAGTTCGCGCCGCAGCCGCGCGCCAATCGTGCCGCTGCGATAGGCGTGCGCGTCCATGTGGTGTTCGATCAAAAAGCGCGTTCGATCGGTGATGAGGCCGTCCAGCACTTGCAGTCCCGCCTCGACGTGGTAGGCGCGATCGATCCCCTTGCCGACATCGTGCAACAGCGCGGCCAAGAGAAACTCTTCGTCGTAAGGCCGGTGTTCGCGGGCCAGTTCGAACACTTGCAGCGAATGATATAACACATCGCCTTCGGGATGATACGTCCGCGATCCTTTGACGTTTTCCAACGGGGCCAACAACATGCGGAAGACGGGATAGGGGTCGGCGTCCGCCTCCGCCGCTTGCAGCTGCTCGTCGAGATCGAGGTTCGGATATTCGCGGGCCATCAACTCTTCCAACTCGCGGATCGACGCGCGTTCGATGGCTTTGCCCGTGATCGAGCTTTTGAAGACGTAGTGGGCTTTGTCTTCGGGATAGACGGTCAGTTCAAAATGGAACCGATCGGGAATATGAATGTGCGTGAAAACCCGCGCTTCGCCGTGCTTGACGACTTGCTTGCGTTCGAGATCGTATTGGCAGCCGGCCCGTTCGAGCAGATCGGTAATCAGAGCGGCGCTATCGCTGAAAAGGTGCAGGTCGATGTCGGACCCCTTTCGGACGTGGCCGGTCATCACGCTGCCGATCAAGCGCGGCCGAAACTGGCGCAACAATCGCATCATCCGCAGGGCTTCGAGGCGCATGTCGCGCAAGTGTTGGGTGCGTTTGTCGCCCTCGTGGATGCGAGCGAAGAGTTGAATCTGTTCGCGGATCTCGGCGTTGGAGGGAAGGTCTTCGGGTTTGACGCTCTGCCGACAGAGTCGTTTGGCGGCCTTGCGTTTGGCGGTGAAGTATTCGGATTCGACTCGTTCGTACATCAGGCGCGCGGCTTCGAGCGCAATCGCCTGACGCAGTTTGACATTACTCATCCTTTCAAGCGCCGTTACCAAGCCCATCGAGGCGGCGCGGGGCTGCGATTGATTGTCGCACAATATATTATACCCGCGCCGCCACAAAAAGCGAACCGGCGTCGTCAGCTTCGGCTTGACCTCGATGCCCTATTTCGGATATAAACCACCCATCCACGATGGAGACGAGCGCAGAGGATATGCGCACATATCCCAACATATCCCGTCTTCGTGGCGGCGAAGGAGAAGAGGTTATGTTCGGCAAACTCGGCCGCGTTGCGGCTTTGGCGGGGCTGTCGGCGGGGTTGCTGTTGGCGGTGGCGCGACTGGCGTCGGCGATCAATCCCAACGAACACAACGTCAAGCCCGAAGCCAACGTACAGGACTTCGACGATGTCCGTCTGACCAACGGCAAGCTGTGGGCCTTGGATTTCAAGTTTCGTCCGCCTCGTCTCATTAAGGTGCGCGTGCCCGGACGCGGCGACAAAATCTGTTGGTATCTGTGGTATCAAGTCATCAATCGAACCGAGGTGCCGCACACGTTCATCCCCGACTTCGAGTTGGTGACGCACGACCGCGACACCGTGCATCACGATCAGATTCTTCCCCACGTTCAGGACGCCATACGCCAGCTGGAAGATCCGACCGATTATTTGAAGATCAAAAACTCGGTGACGATGGCGGCGACTCCCATCCCGCCCTCGCGCAAGAACGCCGAGCCGACCGCCGTTACCGGCGTGGCCATCTGGGATGATGTCGATCCCGACTCGAATTACTACAGTATCTTTGTATCCGGTCTGTCCAACGGTTGGGCGGTGACGGACGATCCCGACAAGCCGGGCGAGAAGTCGGTGGTGCGGCGTAAGACGCTGCAACTGAACTTCCGCCGCCTCGGCGATCGATTCTATCAAAAGTCCGAAGAGATCCGCTTTATGCCCCCGGCACAGTGGATCTATCGCGGTTCCTCGCTTACGGTTCCGACCTTGCCGTCGGCCTCCGAGGAAAAGAAACCCTAAGGATAACGCATCATGGCACATAAGAAAGGCCAAGGCTCGGTTCGCAACGGCCGCGAATCCAACAGCCAACGCTTGGGCATCAAGGTCTACGGCGGCGGTTCGGTTACGGCCGGAAGCATTCTCGTCCGCCAGCGAGGCACTCGCTTTCACCCCGGACGCAACGTCGGCCGCGGCAAGGATGACACGCTTTTCGCACTGTCCGACGGCGTCGTTCGCTTCGACCGCCAAGGTCGCCGAGTGAATGTGCTGCCTTCTGAAGTCAGTGTCTAAGAGTCTGTTCCAGAAGCCCCTCTCCCCCTGTACTCGGGGGGAGAGGGGTTGGGGTGAGGGGGCGAGAACCCACGGAAAAATGCTCCCCCTCTCCCCCTGTACGCGGGGGGAGAGGAGAGCTTTCGGAATAGACTCTAATAGCCAGTAGATAGGAGTGGCAGTGGGCAGACGATTCTTCACTGTCCACGGCCCTCTCTCTACTGGTATGGAGAGAGACCGCATGGCGAAGCAGCACGCACCGCGTTTTCTTCAAATCGTACAAGAAGCCAAAAAACACATTCGCGAGACCACGGTCGATGAAGTGAAAGCACGCCTCGATCGCGGCGAGAAACTGTGCGTGGTCGATGTGCGTGAGGAAAGCGAATGGGCCAAGGACCACTTGCCCGGCGCGATCCATCTGGGTAAGGGGATCCTCGAACGCGACATCGAAGAACGCCTGCCGGACACGAATACCGAGATCATTTTATACTGCGGCGGTGGGTTTCGTTCGGCCTTGGCGGCGGACAATCTGCAACGGATGGGTTACACGCGCGTCCTGTCGATGGACGGCGGCATCCGCGACTGGCGCGGTAAAGGCTATCCGCTTACGACGTAATCGCGACACGAACCAATCGCTTCTTCGGTCGCCGAACGCCATTTCATAATGAAACTCTTTACTCGTTTGTCGCTCCTCCACTCTACGACAAACTGCGGGATGCCATTGCTCGAAACTGGATTTTGGAGGTAAGCTATTCATGGAGGTTGTTCTTCCCATGCAGCCGGTCTGAGGGGCGGTGATGTCCAAACACTGGGAGCGCGATCTGGACAACTTGCAACGCCATTTGATGGCGCTGGCCGCTTGTGTCGAAGAGGCCATTTTCAAGGGTACGCGCGCTCTGGGCGAACGCAACGCCTCCTTGGCTCTGGAAGTGGTGGAGGGTGACGCGGTCATCGATCAAGAAGAAAACTACATCGAGAACGAATGTCTGAAAATGCTCGCCCTGCATCAGCCGGTGGCCATCGACCTGCGCCGCATCATTTCCGCCTTGAAAATCAACACCGATCTGGAACGCATGGCCGACCTGGCCGTTAACATCGCCGAGCGCGCCCTCAGCCTCGCCGAGTTGCCGCGCATCGCCGTGCCCGACAAACTCCAGAGCATGACCGATTTAACCACCTCGATGGTACGGCAAAGCCTCGACGCCTTCGTCATGCTCAACGCCGACCAGGCGCGGCGCGTGATTCGATTAGACGATGAAGTGGATCGTTATAATCGGGAAATCATCGCCGAGCTGATCGGCACCATGCAGCAAACACCGGAACAAGTGCCCGCCTTCATGGCCTTCTTCTCCGCCGTGCGCCAGCTAGAGCGCATTGCCGACCACGCTACCAACATCGCCGAAGACGTGGTTTATCTCATCGAAGGCGAAATCATCCGCCATCTTCCCATGACCCTCCCACTCGCCGACCGCGCCTAAATCTATTCTCGACCGCTTTGCATTAAGACATTGGGGAGTTGTAATGCCCGCCGATGGGCTGTAGGATAGCGGAGAGAAATCACATTTCAGCCGCTAAAGCGATCATTATGGATGCTTGTAGAAGTCGTATCGTGAGCGAAAGAATGTCGTGGGAGCAAACCATCGTCCGTTGAAAATGTGCCTCGACGATACGCTTGTGAAGAGTTGCGCTGAGCGTACTGGGTTAAAAGCACGCATCATTCCAAGGGAGAGCTAGACAAGGATCTCCTGTTACCCGACCGAAGGAGAGCAGGCATGCGCTTGGGGCTTGTTACCGATGTCCACTGCCATAGCGCGGAGTTGGCCCGCGCTCTTGCCCTGTTTCGGCAACACGCGGTCGATCGAGTAGTCACCCTCGGTGACACCATCGATGGCTTTGCTCGATTGAACGGAGCTGCGGAAGTCGCCTCGCTTCTGCTTGAGGCAGATGCCGTTGGTGTGTGGGGAAATCATGACTTCGGCCTACGCGGCGACGTATCGGAAAAAACGCGAACACGTGTACCCCAGGTATCATTGAGCTTCATGGCTCGCATGCATCCGCGACTCGTCATCGGGGATTGCCACTTCAGCCACAAGGAAGCATCCGTGGATCCCTACGATGTCACTCAACTTTGGGACGTGAGCGACCGCCCTCGAAACCTGGTTGAACGGGCTTCCAACGGGTTTCAGGCGGTGCCGCAGCGATGGCAGTTCGTCGGACACTACCACCGCTGGTGGGCAACGACGCCCTCAGCGCCTGTGGAGTGGTCGGGTTCCGGATTGCTTGAGTTTGAGCCTCACGAACGCTATTTTGTCATCGTTGGTGCCGCCTGTGACGGATGGTGTGCCGTACTGGACGTTGAGCGGGCTACGCTCCAACCGTTATGGTGCGGAGCCGCCGACCGAGAGACTTCCACCGAGGGTGAGTAAGAGGTCCGGTAGATTCATCATGCTGGCAATGGCTTGATTTGTGTGCCCAGAGTCGGGCACGCACCATTCAGAAGGGCGGGAGGCGAGTAAGGGATCACTCCTTATCTGTCCATTTTGAGGAGTGAAGTATCTCGGACATGGGCGAGAGGCTGTTCAAAGTTCTGATAGTTGGTTTCGCCGTCTGGGTCTTCTGGACCCTTTTGCAGCCTCGGTACGTTTTCGTGATCCGCATCACGCAAGGGAGGCCTTCAGTCCGCAAGGGGAAACTGA
>JAKBCS010000078.1 GCA_021807595.1 Planctomycetota bacterium
CATGGTTCGCTCCTTCCCTCATGTGAGGGCTAAAACGATTGTAAGCCTGCCTCGAAAAGTATAGCCGCTAGCCGTGCTACGCTTTCCCCAGCATCGTTCGCGCGGCGTTCCAGCCGGCCGCTCCGATGACGCCGCCGCCCGGATGCGCCGCCGCTCCGCACAGATACAAGCCGCGAATCGGCGTGCGATAGCCGGCGAAACCGGGAACCGGACGCAGGAAGAACAACTGATTCAGCGTCATTGCCCCCTGGAAGATGTTGCCGCCCGTCAGCGCGAACACGCGCTCCAGATCCAACGGCGACAATACCTGCCGGGCAATCACCGAGCGCTTGAAATTGGGCGCGTATTGATTGACGAGATCGAAACAACGATCGGCGAAGCTCTCCTTCAAATCGTCCCAATTCCCTTCGCGGAGCCTATAAGGGGCATATTGGACGAACATCGACATGAGATGTTTTCCCGGCGGCGCAACCGTGTCGTCGACGGCGGACGGCAGCGTACACTCGAGAACCGGATTTTGCGACGGTCGGCCATACTTGGCGTCGTCGTAGGCGCGTTCGATGAAATCTTGATCGGGACACAGATGGATGGTGCCTCGATGTTGCGGGCCAACCTGCGTGCCGGGACAAGCGGTGAAGTCCGGCAGTTCCGAGAGGGCGACGTTGATCTTCATCGAGGCGCTATCGTAGTTGATGCGGTTGATCGCCTCGGCGAAGGACGGCGGCAACAAGCGATTGTCGAGCAAGCGATTGAAGGTGACGTTGGGATCGGCATTGCTGGCGACGGCGCGGGCGCGATACTCGGTGCCGTCGGCCAAGGCCACGCCGCAGGCCGCGCCGCGTTCGACGAGGATGCGGCCGACTTCGACTTCGGTTTGTATCTCGACGCCCAACGCGGCGGCGGCGCGGGCCAACGCCTGGGTCAATCCGCCCATGCCGCCGCGCACATACGCCCACACGCCGCGCTTGCCGTTGGTCTCGCCCATGACGTGATGGAACAAGACGTAAGCCGTGCCCGGCATGCTCGGCGCGGCAAATGCGCCGATAATCGCATCGGTGGCCAACGTTGCTTTCAGTTCTTCCGACTCGAACCAGCGGTCGAGAATGGCCCGCGCCGGCCCGGTGAGAACCTCGATGGCCTCGCTCATTCCCGTACCCATTTTCTGAAAGGCGCGGCCGAGCTTGAACAGATGCCACAGATCGCGCCACCCCGGACGCAAGAGGTTGGGCGGCCGCATCAAGAGCGTCGGCTCGACCACGTCGGCGACGCGCTCCAGCATCGCCTCGTACTTGGGATAGTTCTCGGCGTCGCGCGCGCTGAACTTGGCAATCTCCCGGCGATTGAACGCGCCGTCGGAGCCGAGAAGCAGATAACGGCCATCGGCAAAGGGGGAAAAAGAGGCGGGGTTGCGCTCCAACAGCTCGAAGCCGTATTCCTTCAGGCGCAGATCGCGGGTAATTTCCTTGCGGAAGAGACTGTTGACGTAGGCGGCCGTGGACACTTTGAAGCCTGGAAAGACCTCCTCGGTGACGCACGCCCCGCCAACGACGGGCCGGCGTTCCAGGACGAGAACCTTCCAACCGGCGCGAGCCAAGTAGCACGCCGTCACTAGTCCATTGTGTCCCGCTCCCACAATAATCGCATCGTAGCTGCCTGCCATGTTGTGCGTCCTCTCCGGGCGATACCCACGGCTATTGTACCGCGGACGCGGGGGACCGGCAGGAGAAGCTCTCGGTGGATGCACTTATTTCGCAGCTACCGCCGCTGGTTCGCTGGTGAATCGCCCGCGTGGATGGAGAGCATGGGCACATTGGTTCGCCCGGTCGATTTCTCGGTCTGGAGAGACGAATCCGGATCGCCTTCTTGGGGATAGGCGGGGGAGGTCGGTGCCACGAGGTCGGGTAGGGCGGCCGTTCGGCCTTGGACCAGACGCGCCAACACCTCGGGGCCAAAGCGCTGCGTGAACAGGCTGGCTCCCTTGCGATAGAGATGATGGCTATCGCCAAAGTACTTATCTTGCATCCATAGCCTGGCATCGACGACCGGCGTGCGGCAGTCGAGGCTGATGCGGCTCAATTGATCGTGCAGCGCGGCGGACGTGGCGGGGGCATACCAGCTGCGGAAAATGTCGCCTTCGGGCATGAGATACAGCAGCGCCGGTATGTTCTCTTGCCGACACAGAGCGAGCAGATCGCGTAGGGCGCGATCTTGCACCGAGGAAAGGCGAAAATGTTGCAGCCCCTCTCGATAGGTCATCCGCGACACTTCGAGCGCGGCGGGAACGAGAACGAGCGGCTGCGAATCGACGCCGATGTCCGACCAGCCCCACGGGTCCAACGATTTCCAATGATCGAGGCGCAATCGCCAGGGAACCCAATCGGAGGCATAGTGATTCATAAACGAGAAGCGATGCGCGTGCCAGGGATAGAGTTGCGTCTTGTACCAACGGTTTTTCAGATTTTGCGTATCGGGTAAGTAGTCGCACAGTATTTGCAAATCGTCCCAATTCGTGCGGCTAATGCAATTGCCGGTGTCGCTAAAGGCATCGACGTTTTTACCGAGCAGGGCGGGTAGAATCTCGATGGCCAGCCAATTGGGCCGAATGCCGTCGCGGAGCAGACGGCGTAGGGCCACTAATTCGGAGAGCGGGCCGGAACCGACCTGGCTGAAATTGAACACCAACGGCGTCCGACCGTCCGGCGTCGAAATGTCGGGCATCACGCCGGGGCGCAAGCCCTGTCCGGTGCGCGACGAACCCAGCAGGACGAGCAACGGTCGATCCGGTTCGGCGGCCATCCGCCTCTTCAGCAGATTGAGTTTATAACCGAACTCTGGATCGCGCAAGTGGGGCATAAAGGTCTGGGTGGCGATCCACATGCCGAGATTCGCCGTCAGAAAGATGCCTAAACCCCACAACACGCAGGCGCGCGTTTGGGCGATGAGACGACGGCGGCGCGAAGATGAGATGCGTTCCGAGGTCATATATGTTCTCTTCCAACCGAGCCGTTAAAATTGGAAATAGATAAACACCTTGCCGGCATCCGGGGCGAGAACCTGGGCCAATATAAGAGCCGAGGCGAAACCGAATCCTTGAATCGGGGCGGGCAGACGCCACATTTTTCGCCAGGGCGTCCAGTAGGCGACGATATGACAGATGGCCACGAAAAATAAAATACTCATCAGGCTTTGCCGCGGGATCGGCGTACCCAATCCCGAACTCCATACGGCCACGCGGCGCAACAGAGTCCAGGCGGCATCGAACGTCGTCGCCCGAAAGAATATCCAACCGAAGATCACGCAGAGGAACGTCAACACCGTTCGCAGCACCGTACCAACCGCGCTTTGCAAGGCACCATCCCAACGAGGACGCACCATGCACCAATCGCGGAAATAGCGATGGACGACGAGATATGTGCCATGCAGCACGCCCCAAAATACATACGTCCAATTGGAACCGTGCCACAGACCACCCAACGTCATGGTGATCAGTAGATTGATGGCCGCGCGCCGCCGGGAGCAACGACTCCCGCCCAAGGGGATGAAGAGATAGTCGCGCAGCCAATTCGACAACGAGATATGCCAACGACGCCAAAAATCGGAGATATTGACGGCCAGATACGGCAGATTGAAATTGCGGCTCAGTTTATAGCCCAGCATGTGCGCCGCGCCGAGAGCCATGTCGGTGTAGCCGGAGAAATCGCAATAGATCTGTATCGCCCAGGCGAGGGCGGCGAACAGTATGGCCGAGGCGCGGTAGAGCGAGGGATCGGCGAATACCGGATCGACGTACTCGGCCATGCGATCGGCGATGGCCTGCTTCTTCACCAATCCCATCAAGAAATAACTGACGCCGACATACATGCGCGCCCAACTAAAATGTTTGGGCCGCTTAATCTGCGCCAGGAAATCGCGCGCCCGTACAATGGGACCGGCAATGAGATGGGGAAAGAACAAGATGAACAGCATGAAGTCGCCGAGATTGCGCTCCGCGCGAATGCGGCGGCGATATACGTCCACCATATAATTGATTGCTTCAAAAGTGTAGAACGAGATGCCGATGGGCGCTAAAATGTCGAGCGTCGAAATCCAGGTGCGCGCGCCGGCGGCAATCAGCGCTTCATCCAACGAGGCGAGAAAGAAATTGGTATATTTGAAATAACACAACATGCCCAGATTGGCGCAAAGACTGGCGCACAACAAGAATTTCCGACGCCAGACGACAACGGCGCGCTCCAGACCCAAAGCCAAGAGGTAATCGAGCAAGGTGGAGACGCAGATGAGCAAGGCCAATTGTTTGTTCCAACTGGCGTAGAAATAGAAACTGGCCGCGAGCAGCAAGCCGACGCGGACGCGCCGCCACGGCATCGCCCAATAGACGGCGAAGACCAGTACGAAGAAGTAGAAAAACTTTTGCGTACAAAACTGCATGTTCGTCGGCCCTCGGAGACTTGGACGCCGCGAGGAGTTTACTTACCCTCTCCAGCCGGTCAACCCCAGATCTCCGGCGAACCGGCAGCTTAACGCTTGACATCGCCGCCGAAACGGAGTGAACTGCATGAGTCGATTTGGGAGTCTCGATTTGAGGAGCCACCTCCATGCCTGCTTTGCATCTGGCGACGTTTCAATCGGAAGCCACGCCTCCCTTGGGTCATCCGTTGTGCGGCGGATGGATCGAGCCGGCGCGGGCCATCGACGATCCGCTCCGCGCTTTGGGGATCGTTCTAATGGGGGCGGGCGCTCCGGTGGTTTTGTGCGTCGTCGATTGGTGCGGCATCCGCAACGAGGCGAATCAAGCGTGGCGTCGGGCGTTGGCGCAAGCGGCGCACACGACGCCGGAGCGCGTCGCCGTTCATTGCATTCATGCGCACAACGCGCCGTTTGCCGACGTGGAGGCGCAGCGTCTTCTCGACAAGACGCCGGGCGCACCGCCGTCGCTCGATCTGAAATTTTTCGACCGCGTCGTTCGGCAATCCGCCGACGCCTTGGCCGAGTCGCTGAAAAAGACCGAGAAATTCACGCACTTCGGCATCGGTGAAGCGCAAGTCGAACAGGTGGCCTCCAATCGCCGCCTCGTGGATGAGAACGGCAAATTCCTCGCCACGCGCTACAGCGCCACCAAGGATGCCAAACTCCGCGCCGCGCCGGAGGGGTCGATCGACCCTCGCTTGCGGACACTCAGTTTCTGGAGAGACGATCGGCCATTGGCGGCGCTGAGCTACTATGCCGTGCATCCGATGAGCTACTACGGCGACGGCCGGGTCAGCGCCGATTTCTGCGGCTTGGCCCGGCAGAAACGGCAAGACGAAGAACCGAAGATTTTTCAGATGTACTTCACCGGCTGCGCCGGCAACGTGACCGCCGGCAAGTACAACGACGGTTCGAAGGAGAATCGTCCCGTCTTGCGCGATCGCATCTACAGCGCCATGAAAGCGGCGTGGAAAGCGACGAAACGCCAGCCGCTGACGACGTGGGAATGGCGCGTCGAGCCGCTTCGTCTGCCGCCGCGGCGCGAGGCCTCCTTCGGCGAAGAAGCGAGTCGGAAGGTGTTGGCGGACGCCAAAGCCTCCAAGGCACAGCGAGGCAACGCCGCCTTCCAACTGGCCTGGCTCAAGCGCTTGGATCGTCCTATCGACTTGGCGTGTCTCGACTTGGGCAAGGCGTTGGTGGTGCATCTGCCCGGCGAACCGTTCGTGGAATATCAGTCGGCGGCGCAGCGGATGCGCAAGGATGTGTTCCTGTGCGTCGCGGGCTATGGCGACGGCGGCCCGGGCTACATTCCCACGGACAAGGCGTATCTCGAAGGCGGCTACGAACCGACCGTCGCCCTGGCCGCTCCGAGCGAGAAACGGATGTTGGAGGTGATGGCCAAGTTGCTGAAAGCACAGAACAATTAACGAGAAACCGGCTGGCTTCTCGATGACGAGCTGACTCAGGAACGGCGCAATGCGGGGGCGAGGACCCACGGAAAAATGCACCCCTCTCCCCTGAGTACAGGGGAGAGGGGAGCTTTCGGAACAGACTGTAAGCGAAGGTGAAGGACAGTTCGATCTGCCGATCTTTTTTGGGGAGTCTGTCGCTTTCAACTGAAATCGGATCCGGCCGTTCTCGACCTCGCCATGGGCGTTGTAGGTCTGATGTAAAGGTCGATGCCGTAATCGTTCGTCGTCCGTTCCACCGTCCAACCGCAGGGCAACACCCTGCGCTCGACGTGCTTGACGCTCACATCCGCGATCCGGTTCCCTTGCAGCGGCTTAGCGCATAAAAACAGCGAGACGCCCTCGCGGACGTCTCGCATCGGTTGGTTTCACGAAGTGGGCGTCATGCCTTCTCTTCGCTGCCGGCGACGACCAGTTCGGGCGCGGGGGCGGCCGTGCTGTTGAAGTACAGTTTCTTCTCGCCGTTCTCTTCGCGGGTTTGGACGGTGATGGTGTCCTTGCCGACGAAGCAGCCGCGCAACAGATCCTCGGACAGCGGGTCTTCGAGGTAATGTTCGATGGCCCGGCGCAGAGGACGCGCGCCGTATTCCAAACTGGTGCCCTTCTCGATCAGCAATTCTTTGGCTTCCTCGGTCAGCACCAGTGTCAGGTTCTTTTCGGCCAAACGCTTCGACACCTTGGTCAACTCGATGTCGATGATGCGCTTGAGGTTTTCCTTGTTCAGACTGCGGAAAACGATGATGTCGTCGACGCGGTTGAGGAACTCCGGACGGAAGTTGCGTTCCATCTCGCCCTTGAGTTTCTGCTTCATGCCTTCGTAGGTGGCCTCCTCGTTGCGTTTCGCCGACGAGTGGATGCCGAACTCTTGGCGACCGGCGATCTGCTCGGCACCGATGTTCGTGGTCATAATGAGGATCGTGTTCTTGAAGTCGATGGTTCGGCCAACATTATCGGTCAGTCGGCCTTCTTCCATGATCTGCAAGAGCATGTTCCACACTTCGGGATGGGCCTTCTCGATTTCGTCGAGGAGAACCACGCTGTACGGTCGGCGGCGAATCTTCTCGGTCAGCTGGCCGCCTTCTTCGTAGCCGATATAGCCCGGAGGAGCGCCGATGAGCCGGCTAACGTTGTGCTTCTCCGAGTATTCGCTCATGTCGATCTGCACCAAGGCGTTCTCGTCGCCGAACATGAAATGGGCGAGACGCTTGGCCAGCAACGACTTGCCGACGCCCGTGGGTCCGGCAAAGATGAAGCTGCCGATGGGACGTTTCGGATCTTTCAGTCCGGCTCGGCTCTTGCGCACCGCTTTGGCGATGGCCACGATGGCCTCGTGCTGGCTGATGACTTGCTTGTGCAACTCGTCTTCCATCGCCAACAATCGCTGCGTCTCGTTGTCTTCGAGGCGCTTCAGCGGCACGCCGGTCATCTTGCTGACGACTTCGGCAATCACTTCTTCATCGACGACGCCGTCGATTTCCTTCGACTTCTCGCGCCATTCGCGGGTGACGGATTCCTTCTTCTTCTTGAGTTTGTCGGCCTGGTCGCGGAGGTGGGCGGCCTTCTCGAAGTCCTGCTCGGCGACGGCGGCCTCTTTCTCTTGATTGAGCTGCTCGATCTGGCCGTCGATGTCCTTGAGGTCCGGCGGTCTCGTCATGGCCTTGAGCCGAACGCGCGCCCCGGCTTCGTCGATTACGTCGATGGCCTTATCCGGCAGGCAGCGACCGCTGATGTAGCGATCCGATAGTTCGACCGCACCTTCGAGCGCCTCGTCCTTGATCTGCACGCGATGGTGGGCCTCGTAACGGTCGCGCAGACCGCGGAGAATCTCGATGGTCTCATCCTTGGACGGCGGATTGACGATGATCTGCTGGAAACGGCGTTCCAAAGCACCGTCCTTCTCGATGTACTTGCGATATTCGTCGAGCGTGGTCGCGCCAATGCACTGGATTTCGCCGCGCGCCAGAGCCGGTTTCAGCACGTTGGAGGCATCGATCGCCCCCTCCGCGCCGCCCGCACCGACGAGGGTGTGCAATTCGTCGATGAACAGGATGGTGTTTTTGGCGCGGCGGACCTCGTTCATCACGGCTTTGATGCGTTCCTCGAATTGGCCGCGATACTTGGTACCGGCAACCATCATCGCCAAGTCGAGAACGACGATGCGGCGGTCGCGGAGCAGTTCCGGCACGTTGGCATCGACGACGAGCTGGGCCAACCCTTCGACGATGGCCGTCTTGCCGACCCCGGCTTCGCCCAGCAGCACCGGATTGTTCTTGGTGCGACGGCTGAGAACCTGGATGACGCGCTCGATCTCGTTGGCTCGACCGATGACCGGATCGAGTTTGCCCTGACGAGCCAGGTCGGTTAGATCGCGGCCGAAGCTGTCGAGAGCGGGCGTCTTCGACTTGCCCTTGCTGCCCTGGCGTTCGCTGCCGCCGCCTCCGCCGCCCCCGCCGCCTTGTTCTTCTGTCGCCATATTGTGCCCCAGTAAATTCAGGACTTCCTCGCGGACATCTTCCAACTTCAGCCCCAAGTTCATGAGAACTTGAGCGGCCACTCCCTCCTGTTCGCGGAGCAGCCCCAGCAACAGATGTTCGGTGCCGACGTAGTTGTGATTGAGGTTCCTGGCCTCTTCGATGGAGTATTCGATGACTTTTTTGGCCCGCGGCGTTTGTGGCAGTCTGCCCAACGTCACCATGTCCGGGCCGGACTGAACGATCTTTTCGACCTCCAGACGAATCTTGCGGAGGTCGATGTCGAGGTTTTTCAGGACGTTGGCGGCAACGCCCGAGCCTTCCTTGACCAGTCCCAGGAGGATGTGTTCGGTGCCAATGTACTCGTGGTTGAAGCGCTGGGCCTCCTGGTTGGCCAGCTGCATCACCTTGCGAGCACGATCGGTAAAGCGTTCATACATTCCAGCGTCTCCGAAGCTGCTTAACGCCTCGCGGCGTTCCGCACGAGCGCGCGATCCGTAAAGCGGTCAACGTGTCCATGGTTCGCTCAACCCCGTCGGGCGTCGCCGACGGGATTGGTGGGACAAGGGCGGCGGAAAGGTGTGTGGTTGTACTCGGTTGGCAACCCGTATCCCTCCTTGATTGTAGTGACTTCGCCCCAACAAATCAATCCAGCGCGGCGCACTCCCTCGCCCCCTCAAATTCTTACCCACTCGCCGATCTTGCGTCATCGTCGTACTCTAACATACCTAGGTTCCGTCGCCACCCTACCTGGGAACCGCGGAGGATGCGATTGTGATTCACGTTAGCAAGCTGACCAAGTATTACGGCGACTATGCCGCCGTCCGCAACGTCTCCTTCGATGTGCCCCAAGGGCAGGTCGTCGGGTTTCTCGGCCCCAACGGAGCCGGAAAATCGACCACCATGCGCATCCTCGCCGGCTATCTCACCGCCAGCTCCGGCCAAGCGACCATCGACGGACTCGATGTCTTTTGGCAGCCGGTCGAAGTGCGACGACGGATTGGCTACATGCCGGAAAGCTGCCCGCTCTATCCCGAAATGCGCGTCGTCGAATATCTCCGCTTCCGCGCCGGCATCAAAGGATTGCACGGCGGCGAAGCCAAACGGCGCATCGACTACGTTCTCGGTCGCTGTTGGTTGACCGACGTGCGGCGTCAACTGGTCGGCACCCTGTCCAAAGGCTATCGCCAGCGCGTCGGCTTGGCCGATGTGCTGCTCAACAATCCGCCGGTCTTGATTCTCGACGAACCGACGGCGGGACTCGATCCGGGGCAGATCCGCGAGACGCGCAAGTTGATCCGCGAGTTGGGACAGCAGCATACGATCTTGCTGTCCACGCACATTCTCTCCGAAGTGGAAGTGACCTGCGACAGCGCCATCATCATCAATCGCGGCCAGGTCGTCGCCGCCGGTCGCCTCGTCGACTTGAAGCCGGAGCGGCAAAGTTTGGAAGAAATGTTCATCGACTTGGTCGAACGGGATGCGACAGTGAAGGCTTAGGATACGATTTGCGGGTCGCGGCGAACCGAAGTACGCTAGGGGATTCCATGAACAACCTCAGTAGCCAAGAATGGATCACACTCACTCTGTTGGCCGTCGTCCTCGCCGGCGCGGTGGTGGGGGCGATTTGGATGTGCGTGGGCTTGTTCAACGCGCGCAGCCTGATTCGCCGCGAGTTCAGCGCCTATTTTCTCTCGCCCATCGCTTATGTGGTTCTCTTCGTCTTCCTCTGCGTGACCGGCAAGTTGTTCGATGAAGTGTTGTCGCTGCTGACGGCCGATGGTCCCACGGGCACGGAATCGCCCATGCAGACGATGTTCACCAATCAAAACTTCTGGATGGTCTTCTCGCTCATTCCGCCGCTGTTGACGATGCGCTTGTTCGCCGAGGAACGCAGCAGCGGCACGCTGGAGATGTTGATGACCGCGCCGCTGCGCGACTGGCAGCTCGTATTGTGCAAGTACCTTGCCTGTCTAGGGTTCTACGTTGTCCTATGGCTTCCCACCTTGTTGTATTTGCCGGCGTTGCTAGGCGCTCACTGGCCGATCATTCAGAGCGTGTGGACGCCGGAGAGCATCGTGTTCGCGGTTGGCTTGGGATGCTTGCTGCTCGGTTTGCTGCTGCTACTGCCGAGGCTGGGCACGATCGGCCGATTGCTGTCACTGGCGCTGATCGTGTTTGGGGCGGCGGAGGCGGGTCTGGGTGGATGGCGGCACTACCATGCCGAGGGGCCGCATCTCATCGAGATCCCAATTCTGCTCGATCCGTATCCCGTATTGTGGACGTATGCGGGCATGTTTTTGGCCGGGGCAATGTTTTTGGCCATCGGCATGTTCGTCAGCAGCTTGTCGCGCAGTCAAATGGTGGCCGCCATCGTCGCGTTGGCCGCAGGATTGCTCTTTATCGGCGGCGGCTTCTGGCATCCCGAATCGACGGCGGCCTTCTGGTACGACCCGGTTTATTTCTTCAGCGTGCCCTTGCACTTTCAACGCACCTTCACGCGCGGCATCGTCGATACGCGCCCGCTGATCCTCTATGCCAGTATCACGTTCTTCTGTCTCTTTATGACCGTTCGTAGTTTGGAGGCTCGACGATGGCTGTGACCTCCCCCACCGGGACGCTGCGCCCGCGCCAGAACTTCCTTTGGTCGCGGTTGCACTTTGTTATCCGCCTGCTCGGCACGGCCGGATTGCTGGCCGCATGGATTGGCGACATGCTGTACGGCGTCGTCGGCCAACTCGCCGCGCGGTTCGAGTCCGTCGATTCGTTCGCCGCCGCCCGCGACACCGCCCGCCAATTGGTGCAAGTCGCCGTCGACGATCCGCGCGGGCATCACGATTTGCTCTTGTTCTTCGGCGGGGCGGCGGCGGTGCTGTTGGCCCTGTGCGTCGAGTTGTTCGCCTCCGTGGTGTTCACGGCGCTGCGCCGCGGCGCGTTCGGCGTCAACGCCGTCCTTCAAGCGGCGATCGCGGCCGCCCTGTTGATCGGCCTCAACGCCTGGTCGTATTTCCACTATCAACAGTTCGACGGCACACGCGATCGGCAGTTCACCTTGCCCGAAGAGGACCGCGCCAACCTGGCGAAACTCGACACCAAGAGTAAAACGACCGTTATTATCTACGATGTCCACAAGACGTTCGGGCGATTCACCGAAAAGCCCGATCGATTCGACAACGCCGCCGCCGCCAAGATTGTCGAAAAGGTGCGCGATTTAGCGGATCGGCTCCGCGCCTTCGGATCGCAGCTTAAGGTGGAAATACTCGACATCAATAAGGAAGATTACGAAGAAAGCCTGATCGCTCTGACCCGCGACGCGCCGAACCTTCGCAAGGCCATCGACGCGGCGCAGGAAAACAGCTTGTTTTTCTTCGCGCGCGGCGAGGACGACAGCGAGAAGATTCAACGTCTGAGTTTCAACGATTTCTATCTGCTCGACAAGACGGCGTCGCAAGGCGACGGTGACAAGGGGCGCAACCTCGTGCTGCTGTCTCAGGGCGTTAAGCCGTTTGTACGCCGGATTCTCAGCCTGGGTGCGCCCAAGCCGCGCGTCGGCATCGCCGTCATCCACGAGGTACTGACTAGCACCGGCGAGAACGAATGGGGACTTCAGGGCTTGCGGAAGGTACTCGAAGAGAACGGCTTCGAGGTGCGCGACATTCTGCTCAAACGCTGGGGGAACACCCGACCCGAAGCGGCCGTGTATACCTCCGACGAAAATACTCTGGACGAATTGGACCAGGAAGAACGCTACTTCAAGTACCTCGTCACGGATGTAGAGAACAATAAGTCGGAACTGCTCGAAGCGCTGGAAATCTGGAAAAAGGCTCTCGTCGATGAAAAGATGCGCGACGAGTTATCGCGCAAGCTGGCTGCCCGTCTGCGCGGCAACAAAGTCACGGTTGGACTGGCTCGCAGGCAAGTCGAGTTGCTGGAAGACGATTTGAAGGGGAGCGATGCCGCGTTGCAGCGTCTCAAGACGGTACTGGGCGAGACGGCAAAGCAAAAGAGCGGGCTGAACGTAACGGCTCTGAACGAACAGCGACGGATGACCGACCTGAAAGCCAAGCTGGATCGCTTGTTGAGCGAATGCGATGTTTTGATCGTGCCGCGCATGACGCTGCGCAACACTGCCGCCCGCGGTGCCAATATACCCGCCCAACTCTATCGCCTGGAACAAGCCCAGGTCGATGCTATCAAAGACTATCTCAAGGCCGGCAAACCGCTATTGGCCTGCGTGGGGCCGGACAATGAATCGCCCGAGGATCGTTCGCCGGAGGCGGGGCGTCCCGAACCGTTCGAGACGATGCTGAGCCAATTGGGCATCAAGTTCGGCAAGCAAACGGTGCTGTTCGACAGCGAGACGAAGGCTTTTGCCGACCGCCGCGCCGGCAAGATGTTCGGCGGAAACACCGTGCGCATTCCGCCGGTGCTGTTCGATTGGAAATCGGGTCAGGGGCATCCGCTGATCTATCAGCCGTTGTCCACGCACGAGAATCCGATACGGCGAAGTCTACGCTTGGCCACGCGCGGATTGGGAAAAGACAAGCGGCTGGACGTGTCGATTCGCGTGCCGCAGCCTATCTACTACGAACCGATCGCGGGAGTGAAGCCGGAGTTCGATCCCGATTTCTTGATGACCGACGCCGACAGCTGGAACGAGGATCAACCGTTCCCGACGGCGGATTCGATCCCGCAATTCGCGCGGTCCAAGGGGAGCGGCGACGGCGAGAAGAAGAAAGGCACGCTAGAGGAGCGCCGGCGCGGCCCGTTTCCCATCGGCGTGGCCTTGCAGACCAAGCTGCCGAACACCAAGGAATGGTACAACAGCGCGTCGGACGTGCCGGCCTCCGTTCGCCTCGCCGTCGTCGGTCAGGGCGGCTTCTTCACCGGCAAGGAGCTGCCTCCCGCCCAAGAGAAGCTGTTCGTCAATACCCTCCATTGGTTGCTGGGGCTCGACGATCAATTGCCGACCGAGGATCGGGTGTGGAGCTATCCGCGCATCGATGAAACGATCCCGCCCCATTCGACGACGTTGGAACGCTGGAAGCGCGGAATGCAGTTCGACCTGCCCGCGCTGTTCCTGCTGATCGGCGTCGTGGTGTGGTTGGTCCGCCGTCTGCGCTAAGAGGCTATCCGAGAGGGGTTGGGGTGAAGGGGTGATTTTCTCCGTGGTTTTGTGCCCCTCATCCCCCGGCCTCTCGTCCCTGAGTACCGGGGCGAGGGGAGGAAGACTCGCTTGCTAATCGATCGCTAGGAGATCGCCGACATGAATATCAAAACGACTCTCGCACTGATGGTATTGCTCGGTGCCGGCACTCTATTGTGGTGGTTCGGCGGGCCGAAACTGCCGCCGTCGCTCGATCCGTCTGCGGAATCGGCGGCCGCTGGGGACGCGGGGACGCGCGAGTTCCTCGAAGGCTTGAAGGCGGCGAAAATAACCCGCATCGAAGTGAAGCGTGGCGGCGAAACGAGCTTCGAGTTGCTTCGCAAGCCCGACGGAGCGTGGAGTCTGCCCGGCAACTGGCCGGTGCGCAAGGTCGAGGTGGAAGACCTCGTTTCCCGGCTCGTCACCCTGCGTTCGCGCTTTCGACCGCAACCGCTCGACAAGGCGACGCCGGCCAAGAAGTTCGGCCTCGATCCGGACGGCGAAAAGCCCGAAGATCGCCCGGTCGTCACGGTGAAACTGACCGTCTCCGGCGAAGATCGCACGCTCCGGTTCGGCGAAGAGTCGTCCGCTTCCCAAGAAAATCGCTTTGCCCGCGATAGCTACGTTCGTCTGGACAACAAGCCGGAGGCGCTGCGCTTGCCGCCGGGCATTATCGCCGCGCTCGATAAACCGAGGGATTACTACCAACAGCGCCGTCTCTTTGAAGGTGAGCGCGTGGCCAAGGAGGGCGGCGACCGCGAGAAAGTGGAGCGATTGAAGGCGCGGAGCGTCCGCGTGAACGACAAGAAGGCCGAAGGTTCGCGTTTCACTTTGGAACGCAGCGGCGACGAGTGGAAACTGGACCTGCCGGTGCGCGATCGCCTCGACGCCGCCTCGAGCAACGCCCTGCTGTCCGCCGTGCCCGACATCTGGGCCGAGCAGTTTGCTCCCCCCAACACCGGCGACATCCCAAGCGTACTCGGCCTGTTTCGTCCGCAAACCGCCGCGCCGCTGGCGGCGATAGACGCCTTCTTCGCCACCCAAGGCGGACTGTTGGTCCGTTCGGGATTGCTCGATCCGGAGCGAATCCTTGCCGTGAAATACGACAATGGCGATACGGTAACTCTCGATATTGGCAGCGTGTCGTCGCAGCGGGTGAAGATGGTTCCCGCTCCGCAGCCGCCGGGTATGCCGCCCGGCATGCCGCAACAGATGCGGCCGGTGGTCCAAGAGTATCGCTATGCCCGGCTGCAAGACAACGATCAGATCTTCATAATCCAGGCCGACAAGCTGAAGGACGTATTCGTCGCCGTCGACGCGCTGCGCGACCCTCGCATCGCGCGCTTCAACGTCGCCGACGCCCAGGTCGTCGAGATCGATCGCGGCAGCAGCGTCGTGGCCATGCAAAAAGACAAGGATCAGTGGAAGATCGTCAAACCCTTCGCCGCCGATGCCGACACCGCCAAGGTGACAGATTTGTTGACCAAGCTCTCCGACCTGCAAGCGCGCGACAAGGATATTCTCGATAAAGAAGACCCGAAAAAGCTCGGGTTCGACAAGCCCGACGCCGTCGTCAAAATCACCGTTGAGGAAGAAATCGACAAAGGCGACGCGAAGAAAAAGAAAAAGCGGACGCTGACGGTGCGCGTCGGCAAGCACGATGCGGAGAAGAAAAAGCTCTACGTCATGTCCGACAATTGGCCGCGCGTCAATGTCGTGGACGATAGCCTGGAACCGCTCGTCAATCGTTCGGCGTTGGCGTATCGCGGCAAGCGTCTGTTCGACTTCAACGCCGCCGACGCCGCCAAAATCGACATCGACAATCGGGGCCAGAAACTGACCTTGGAGCAGGACAAGGGCGGCTGGCGTTTGACGAGTCCCGTCAAGGCGGAGATCGATCCTCTGAAGACCGATCGTTTGCTCGCCGATCTGGGCGGCCTGGAGGCTGCCGAATTCGTCGACGAATCGCCAAAAAAAGACGATCTGGAAGCGCAATATGGACTCGGCAAGTCTGCCCTCACCGCCCGTATTGCCTTCGCCGACAAGAACAAACCGGTGCGCGAGTTGCGCGTCGGCAAGCGACGCGACAAGGGCGGCTACTTCGCCATCGCCTCCGACAGCGGCCCGGTTTTTGCCATCGGCGACGACCTGTACAAAGAGTTGACCCGCGAATCGCTCGCTTATTTGCCCCAAAATCTATGGCAAATGTTGCCCGAAGAGATCGCCTCGCTGCGCATCCAGAAGGCGGGGCAGCCGGCGTATACCCTGACGCGCTCCGGCGATGCCTGGAACATTGCCGGTCCCTTCGTGGCCAAGGCGCGGGCCGAGACGGTGCAAAAGACCGTCGCCGAGCTATCGTCGTCCAAGATCGAGAGCTATAAGGCCCACGAAGCCAAGAATCTCGCCGAGTACGGTTTGGATAAGCCGGAGTTGACGCTCACCCTCCAGGCGAATCGGCAGAACAAGCTGCCGGGCGACGGCGACAAGGAGTATACCCTTCTGATCGGCAAGGCGACGGGGAAAGATGCGGCCTCGCACTACGCCAAGCGCGGCAAGAATCCGGCCGTATTTACCGTCGGCGACTCGCTCGTTCGCGCCGCCGACCGTTCGGCACTCGATCTGCTCGATACCCAATTGCTGAACCTCGACGCGCGCCAGGTCGATCGCCTGCGATCGCAAATCGGCGACAAGGTGTTGACACTGGAGAAAAAGAACAACGTCTGGCGCGCGACGGAATCTCCGGCGGGAGCCTTCGACGCCGACCGCGACGCGGCGGCCTCGCTGGGCCTGCTGTGGCTGGATCTGCGCGCCGAGCGCTACGCCGCTTACGGCAAGAGCGTCGATTGGGCCAAGTTCGGACTGGATAAACCGACGCTCCGCATCACCATCGGGATCGGCAAGATGGAGCATAGCATCGAGATGGGCAAGCCGGTCGAGGGCGAGTTGGGGGCGCGCTACGTCCGCGTGGATAAGGGCGAGGGGGCGGCGGTGCTGCCGGTTGAGACGGCGCGGCTGCTGGAACGCACCTATCTGGATTACGTCAATCACGATCTCGTGCAATTCGACGGCGACTCTGTGGCGTCGCTGCAACGGCACATGGGGCCGAACGTCTTGGAACTCGTCAAGATCGGCGACGCCTGGGAAGTGTCGAAGCCGACGAAGGAGAAAGCCGACGCGCCGACGCTGCAACAACTGTTCGAGCGCCTTGGCAATCTGCACGCCAACCGTATCGCCGCTTATCCCGCTAACGATTTGCAGACGTTCGGACTCGACACGCCGTCGGCCATCGTGACGCTTGGACTAAAAGTCGAAGGGAAATCGAAGGAACACATCCTCAAGCTGGGCAAAACGACCGGCGAACGAGGCGAACGCTTCGCCCTGGTGGACAGCGGCAAAGCGGTGGCCGTGCTGCCTGCCGATCTCTGCGAACAATTGACCGGCGCTCCGCTCGCCTTCCGCGATCGCGCCATCGCCCGCTTCGCCGCCGCCGACCGTATGATTCTCGAACGCGGGCCGCGCAAGGCCACGTTCGCCAAGGCCGAGCTTGCCTGGAAACTCATCGAGCCGCTGGAGGCCGAGGCGGAACAAGATCCGCTCGATGCGTTTGTGAACGATCTCCGCCGTCTGCGGGCCGACGAGATGATCGCCGACAAAGCCGACGCCGAGCAACTCAAAAAATATGGCCTCGACCGACCCATCGCCGCATGGCGCGTTCAGGCCAAGGGCAAGGACATGCTGGATTTACTGATCGGCAACGAAGAGCCGAAGGGAGCGCGCCGCTATGCCAAATTGGCCAAGAGCGATCTCGTTTTCTTGCTCGATCCGCGTTTGAGCCGCGAGGTTCTCGACGAATATCGCACGCGCGCCGTGTGGTCGCCGCCGCTCGACGCGGTGCAGATCGAGTCGTTGAACTATCGCTACAAAAGCGCTCCGTTCACGTTGGAAAAGACCGGCACGGCCTGGCAGGCGGTGGGCAAGCCGGACGCCAAGATTAACTCCGCCGCGGTCGAAGACGCGCTGGCGGCCCTCGCCGGTCTGAGGCTCAGCCGCTACGCCGTGGACAAGGGGGCCAACCTGGCGCTGTTCGGATTGGACAAACCAGAGCTAATCCTTGAAGCGGCGACGCGCACCGGCAAGCGCGCGCTGCACATCGGCAATCGCGTCGGCGACGCCAAAGCACGCTACGCCCGCCTGCCGGACGGCGACCGCAACGATGTCTTTATCCTCGACGACGAAGCGTGCGCGCGCTTGCTGCGCGATCTGGCCGCTTTCGGCCGTCCCCCCGCGCCCCCCACCCTTCAACCTGCCGCCCATTAACGAAATCAACGACGGTTGGTTGCGGAGCGCCCGGTTGATCCATGCGCTCCCCCGCAGGGCGCGGCTACGAGTCGATCCGAGAAGCCCCTCTCCCCCTGTACTCAGGTGGAGAGGGGGGCCTTACGGATACCCGCTAACCTTTCGCACAAACAATCTTTTCGGCCGCTCCCTCTCGATCTCGGCGCACGCCGCTTTTATGCTTGACAGTTGCCAAGCGGAGGCGTAAGAACGAATAGGGGACCGACCAGTCCGTTCCTATTTTTTCCCGGATGACTCGCGGCAACAGTTGGTTCACCACCACGGCGTAGGAGCGTGCGACATGACTCGGCCCGTCCACGACGATTCGCAGCGCGCCGTCGATACCGAACGCCGTGCCCAACGGGAAGAACAGATCTTGGAAACGGCGGTGCGACTGTTCGCCGAACACGGCTACAGCGGTACCGACACGCAAATGCTCGCCGAAAGACTGCAAGTCGGCAAAGGCACGATCTATCGCTATTTCCGCAGCAAACGCGAACTGTTTCTCGCCGCCGCCGATCGCGTCATGCGGCTGATGCGCCAAAACATCGATGGACAACTCGAAGGCATCGACGATCCGTTCGAGCGCATCGGCGTCGCCATCCGAGCGTTCCTGGGCTTTTTCGCCGAGCATCCCGAATTCGTCGAACTGTTGATCCAAGAGCGTGCTCAGTTCAAGGACCGCAAAAAGCCGACCTATTTCATCCACCGCGAAACCAACATCAAACGCTGGCAAGCGGTCTATCGTTCGCTGATGGACTGCGGCCGCATCCGCGAAATGCCCATCGAGCGCATCACCGATGTGCTGAGCAATCTGCTGTACGGCACGATGTTCACCAACTATTTCACCGATCAAAGCCCCTCGGTCGAAATGCAGGCGCGCGACATACTCGACATCGTGTTTCATGGTATACTCAGCGATGCGGAGCGCCGCCGCGCCGCTGAGGGAGAAGCGAAACGAACGAGTTGATGTCTCGCGCGGATTTACCGCAGAAGGAGATCGAATATCCATGAGCTACAAAAAGTGGACTATACTCGCGGTGATCGCTATCGGTTCGATCGCGCCCTTGGCTCAAGCGGACCCCTCGGATCGGACGGGCAAAATCGTTCGCTTGCGCGTGCCCCATCGCGGGATTCAACCGCAAGCCGTCGTGGACGGCAAGGGCGTTTTGCATCTGATCTACTACGGCGGCGACGCGCGGCACGGAGACATTTTCTACGTCCGCTCGCGCGACGATGGGGCGACTTTTTCGCGCCCGCTGCGCGTCAACAGCGCGGACGGCAGCGCCATCGCCATCGGCAACATTCGCGGGGCGCATCTGGCCGTGGGCAAGGGGGGCCGCGTCCACGTCGCATGGAACGGCTCCGGCAAGCGGGGGGCAGACGACGAGGGAATGCTCTACGCGCGTCTGAACGACGACGGTACGGCGTTTGAAGCCCAGCGCAACGTCCTCGAAGAGGCCAAGGGACTCGACGGCGGCGGCTCGGTGGCCGCCGACGACGCGGGCCACGTCTACGTCTTCTGGCACGCGCCGCGACCGAACGAAAAGGGCGAGGAACGCCGCCGCGTGTGGGTGGCGCGCTCGACCGACGACGGCAAGACGTTTGCTCGCGAAAAGGAAGCACAAGACCAAGACACAGGTGCCTGCGGCTGTTGCGGCTTACGCGCCTTTGCGGATCGTGGAGGGAATGTTTACGTCCTGTTTCGTTCGGCGTCGGAGCGCGTTCATCGCGACACCTATCTGCTGCGCTCCACGGATCGGGGCGCGCGTTTTCACGGCGACGACCTACATCCCTGGCGCATCGAAGCGTGCCCGATGAGCAGCTTTGCCATGGCGCAAGGTAAGGGCGAAGTGTTGGCGGCCTGGGAAACGAACGGACAAATTTACTTTGCTCGCATTGATCCCGAAACGGGAAAACCATCGCGTCCCATCGCCGCTCCGGGCGACGCGCGGGGACGCAAGCATCCGGTACTCGCCATCAACGAACGAGGACAGATTCTCTTGGGCTGGACCGAGGGCATGGGTTGGCAGCGCGGTGGAGCCGCCGTCTGGCAAGCGTTCGACAAGGACGGCAAACCCACCGGAGAAATGGGACGGGCCGACGGAGTGCCGACGTGGAGTTTGATCGCCGTCGTTCCGCGTTCCGACGGCGGTTTTACGATACTCTACTGACCTCGACACGCGCTCCGCGACGCGCGAATTCCACGCGATGGGGTCGTTCCACGCGCTCGTAATCGCGGCACAGCATACGCACCGCCTCGAATTGGCTGTTCGTCTCCAGAACGATCCGGCTCTCCGGCGCGATGCTGTCGTCGAGCAGGGTGGTGAGACCATAGCGCGCGCCGAACGGCGGGACCACGCCCCATTCGCAATCGGGAAATACCTCGGCGATTTCGCTATCCTTCGCCAAACGAACCGGCCCGCCAGCGTATGCGGAGACGGCTTGGGTATCGACGCGATGCGTGGCCGGCAACACCGCCAACAGGTAGCCCTTTGGACCGCACAACAAGACCGACTTGGCCACCAGATCGCCGGACAGACGCAGATACTTGGCTCGCTTCTGAGCCGAGAACGCCACGGGATGAAGCAAGCGCTCGAAGTCGATTCGCTGCTCGGTCAAATAGTCTCCGACGCACATTGCGACTTCCTCCCTCGCACTTGGAATCTCATACTGTCGCGTCACGAGGCATCCGTCAAACTATAACAGCGAAATGGCCGCGATTCCCGACGCAGCTTGCCCAGATTCCGCCGGAGAAGCGCTCGCTGCATCGGAGTATGACGACGTTGACGGATGCGCCGGCGTTCGGAGTAGTAATCCGTGGCGTAGGAAACGATGGACGTACAGCAACCTGGAGAAGTGCGCATGTTTTTCGACGAGGAAATCGAGATCGTTCGACCGGATTTGCCGCGCGGCCGCTTTCGGTTCGTGCTGTTCGATTTCGACGGCACCCTGTCGCTGATCCGCGAAGGTTGGCCGCAGGTGATGATCCCCATGATGGTCGCCGTCCTCCGCGAAACCGGCACCTCCGAGAGCAACGAGGAATTGACGGCGGCGGTCGAGGAGTTCGTCATGCGCCTCAATGGACGGCAGACGATCTATCAGATGATGCACCTCGCCGAGGAAGTGCGTCGCCGTGGGGGGCAGCCGCTGGAACCTTTGGCCTATAAACACCGTTATCACGATCTGTTGCTGGCGCGAATTGGAGGGCGTTTGAGCGATCTCGAATCCGGCCGAGCGAAACCGGAGGATTGGACGGTGCCGGGCAGCCACGAACTTTTGGAGCATTTGCGTCGGCGCGGACTGACGTTGTATTTGGCCAGCGGCACCGATGTGGGCTACGTCCGCCGCGAAGCGGAATTGCTCGGACTCAGCGAGTATTTCGGTGAGCGCATCTACGGCGCGCTGGACGATTATCAAAACTTCTCGAAGAAAATGATCATCGAGCGCATCTTGCAAGAGAACGATCTGCATGGGTCGGAGTTGCTGGGATTCGGCGATGGCTTCGTGGAGATCGAGGAAATCAAACAAGCCGGCGGAGTGGCGGTGGCGGTGGCCAGCGATGAAGAACGTCGCCGCGGCGTGCACGCCTGGAAACGCGATCGTCTGCTCCGAGCCGGGGCCGACATTGTCGTTCCCGAATATCGACGGCACGAACGGCTGCTCGCATTTCTGATGAACGAGGTCTCCCCTTGACCGCGAAGGAGGACTTTTTTACTATCTCCAACCGCGCGTCCAAGGTGCGATAACGGAATGGGCTGCCCGCGCGGCCAGGAATTCGACAGAAGGCAGGAGAGCCTCCATGCGGTTACGGCGAGCCACCTTCCTTGTCGCCCTGTTGTTCGTCGCGTCCTTGGGTCGGCGCGGCGAAGCCGGTCCCATTCCGTGGAACTATCAATGGGATACGCGCCCCATCGTTCTCGACGCCGATCCGTATGGCCCGCATCATACGCCCATCGGCGGCATCACGCTGACGCCGGGGGCCATCGCCATCACCGGCGGCTCGCCCGGTGTGGCGCGCGGCAACGCCAACATCGTCGCCGTCCAACTCACGGCATTTGCCTTCGCGCCTCCGCCCCACGGTCAACCGTATCAATTCGCCCACGCTCCCTATCGCCTTTGGGTCACGCTTACCGACGTGGAATCCCGCAAATCGGGCCGATTGGGATTCGATGGTGTCTTCGTGGGCAGCTTCACCGATCGGAACATGGATCTACACACCTACTTCACGTCGGGGGCGCAGCAAACGATGATCCTCGGCCACGATCGGTATACCGTGACGCTCAACTCGTTCACCCCTCCCGCTCCGCCCTCGGATGGCGCGGCGGGAGACATCGCCGCCTTCGTCTCCGTACAACCGCTGACCGCGCCGGAACCGTCCACGCTCCTTCTCGCCGCCGTTGCCTCGACGTTCGCTCTCGCCGTTCGCCTCGGCGGTACGACGAACGGGCTGCGTAAGCTGCCGGGTTGCCGAATCCCCATCGTCTTCCGCTCGTAATCCGCTAAAATAGTCTCGGAAGGAAACTCATTGCCCATTACGACCATTTTGGTCCCGTATTCGTCCCGAGTCGGCCTTCTCCTACCTAAATAGATCCTTCGCCCGGCCATCGCCCCAAGAGCCAGGGAACCATGTCGATGCCCTCGCGCATTTTCGCCGTTTCGCTTCTCGTTCTCCTCACGCTGCCGTCGTCGTTTCTCCGTGCCGGCGATCTCGACGAACGCATCAAGCAAGTCCTCGTTCGGCCCGAATACAAGCGAGCCCGTTGGGGGTTGCTCGTCGTCGATGACGAAAGCGGCAAGCCGATCTTTGAACACCATGCCGACGACCTGTTCGCTCCGGCCTCGGTGACAAAGCTGTTCACTTGCGCCGCCGCTCTGGCCGAATTCGGCGCGGACTATCGCTTTCACACGCCGGTCTATCGGCGCGGCCAAATGCTCGACGGCACGCTTAAAGGCGACCTAATTCTCGTGGCCAAGGGCGATCCGACCTTGGGAGGGCGCACGGACGACCGAGGCCGACTCGTCTTCCGCAATCTCGATCACACCTACGCCGACTTCACCAGTACCGAACCGGATCTTACCGACACCGATCCCCTCGCCGGACTACGGGCGTTGGCGCGCCAAGTGCGCGACCGCGGCATCCGGGAAATCGAAGGCGAGGTACTGATCGACAGCCGCTTGTTCGCGCCGGCGTTCGCCACCGGCAGCGGTCCCAAAATCGTTACGCCGATCATCGTCAACGATAATGTCCTCGATGTCGTGGTCTCTCCCGGCAAGGCTGCCGGCGAGCGCGCGACGGCGCGGGTTCGACCGGAGAACGGCTTCGTCCACGTCGATGTGCAGGTGCGAACCGGAGACAAGGGCGACGAACCGAACGTGATCGTCGAATTCGCCGGGCCGGATCGCTACTCGCTTCGCGGAACCATTCCACTGGGATCGAAGCCACTAGTGCGCATTTGCCCTATTACGAATCCGGAATTGTTCGCGCGCGGATTGTTCATCGAGGCGCTGCGCCGCGAAGGAGTGAGCGTGCAAGCCAGCGCTCTGCGTCAACCGGCGGCGTTCCTTCCGAACGCGGACACCTATGCCGGTCTGACGCGCGTGGCCAGCTACCAGTCGCCGCCCCTCTCGGAATTGCTGAAAGTCACCCTCAAAGTCAGTCACAACTTATACGCCAGTTCTCTTCCTTTGCTCATTGCCGCCAAGCGCGGCAAACGCACTCTTGCCGACGGGATGCAGCTGGAGGGAAAGATTCTATCGGATCTGGGCGTCAAGATTGAGGAGCTTACCTTGGAGAGCGGAGCCGGTGGTGGATCGTGCGATCGCGTCGCGCCGCGCGCCGTCGTGCAACTCTTACGCCTGATGGCCCGCCGCTCCGATTGCGAGGTCTTTCGCTCGGCGCTGCCGATTCTCGGCGTCGATGGAACCCTGGCCGAGGTCGTGCCGAAAGATAGCCCGATTCGAGGCAAAGTGAGGGCCAAGACGGGAACCTATGGCGACCGCGATTTGCTCAACGAAAGGCCGTTCCTCCGCAGCAAGGCCTTGGCCGGATACCTCACGACCAAAACGGGACGCCGTCTTACCTTCGCCATCTTCGTCAACGACGTGCAACTGGCTCCGGGCTTCTCGTCGGTGCGCGAAGCCAAGACCATTGCTCATTTGTGCGAGTTAATCTACCTGTATACTCCAGAAAAGACGGGCGCTCGCCGCTCGGATCGGTCGTCCCCTCGTACCGCCGATGTCCGCGAATAAAGGAGAACGGAGCAACGTCTATCCTTCGATTGTCTCAATAGAATAAACGCGGCGTGAAATCGTTAGATTCCACGATTTCGTTCGTCTTGTTCTATTCCGACGTTGGGTCGAGTGGTCACCATACTCTTGAGAGGAGCATTTCATGCGTCGTTGGATGAGCGGTATCATTGCCGCGTCGATCGTGGCTTTGCCTTTGATGGCCCAGGACAAAGAAAAAGACAAGGCGAGCGACAAGACCAAGGTGCGAGCCGAGAAGTTTAAGACGATCATCGAAGAGTACAAGAAAGCCGTGCCCAATGTCCGCACGGCGCTTCAAAATGCCAAGACGGACAAGGAACGCGAGGAGATCCTGGAGAAGCTCACCAAGGATTTTTCGCCGCGCATCCTCAAATTTGTCGAAGCCGATCTCAAGGACGAGCAATCGCTCGAAATGTTGATGTTCGCCGTGCAGGCGCTCCCGAAGGCGGATGGCAAGTTCTACGATGCGTTGGCCGATAACTGGGCCGACAACGCCAAGATCAAGCAGCTCTGCCGGCGCATGATGTTCCAACCGCAAGCACAGGCTACAAAATTGCTCCAAAAAGTCCTCAAAGAGAACAAAGACACGGATGCCCAGGGCTTCTCCTGTTATGCTCTGGCCAAAATCGCCGCCGAGAAAGTCGGCGAGGGAGACAAGAAAGCCGAAGCGGAGGCCGAAAAATACTACGCCCGCGTCGTCAAGGAGTTCGCGGACATTTCGCTTGGTCGCGATACCAAGCTCGGCGATCTGGCCAAAGGTTCTCTGTTTGAAATCCGCAATTTGTCCATCGGCAAGAAAGCGCCGAACGTCGAGAGCAAGAACCTCGACGACAAGAAGGTTCAGTTGAGCGATTACAAGGGCAAAGTCGTGGTGTTGGACATCTGGGCGACGTGGTGTGGGCCGTGCCGAGCCATGATCCCGCACGAGCGCGAAATGGTTGAAAAAATGAAGGAGAAGCCGTTCGCGCTCATCAGCATCAGCGCCGACGACGAGAAAAAGACACTGACGGATTTCTTGGAAAAGGAAAAGATGCCGTGGACGCACTGGTGGACTGGGGCCAACGGCATCGTTAAGGATTGGAACGTGCAATTCTTCCCGACGATCTACGTTATCGACGCCGAGGGAGTCATCCGCTTCAAGAACATCCGCGGCAAGGAACTGGAGGAGGCCGTCGTGAAACTGTTGGCCGAAAAGAAGTAGTGAGGATTTGGTTCGGAATAACTTCTGCCAAGAACAAGTTCCAAGGTTAGCCGCGACGCGCAGCGGAGCGCGTCTGTTTCGCGCTCCCCTTCGGGTCGCGGCCAACCGACGCGCAGCGGAGCGCGTCTGTTTCGCGCTCCCCTTCGGGTCGCGGCCAACCGACGCGCAGCGGAGCGCGTCTGTTTCGCGCTCCCCTTCGGGTCGCGGCTAACCGATGCACAGCGCTTTGATATGACGTGTCTGTCCGGTGAAGGGCGTTCTTGACGGGCGTGGTGGCATGTCTTCCGAAAGGAGGGCATTTTTATGGCCCGCGACAACATACGCGATTCGAGCAGAGAACTACGGTGGCGGCGATGGCGCAACAGCAGCGTCGTGTCGGCGGATCAGGCCAGCGTGATGTTGCGTGCGGCCGAGTTGGCCATGTTGCTGGATGGAATCGATTGGCCCAACGCGCGGCGGTCGCAGCGCTATCAGCGACCGGCCAGCGGTTGAGTCGGCCTCAGGAGAGACGGCGAAAGTCGTCTCTCCTTTTTTCATTTTCTTGGAACATTTCGTGTCTGTCCGGCGAACCGCGTGGGGGGTGGGCGAGGAGTCACGCGGACGGGAAGCCCGGCGAGACTCCTTCGGAAGGGGATATGGACGATACGAGGCGATCATTCACGATAATCGACAACCTG
>JAKBCS010000221.1 GCA_021807595.1 Planctomycetota bacterium
TATCGAAATGAACGAGGCGTTCGCAGCCGTGGTGCTGGGCAACGAAAAGGCGTTCGCCTCGCCGCAGTTTGCGCGCGAGCAGTTGGGACGCGATACGGCTCTGGGCGAGATCGACCGCGGCCGTCTGAACGTCAACGGCGGCGCGATCGCGCTGGGCCATCCCGTGGGCGCGACGGGCACTCGGCTGGTGTTGACCTTGCTCAAAGAGCTGCGCCGCCGCAATCTCCGCCGCGGTTTGGCGACCCTCTGCGTCGGCGGCGGCCAAGGCGCTGCCCTGGTGGTGGAGACAGATTAAAGGGAAGGAGGTCGAGCCGTCCCAACGGATTCCGCTCGACTTGCGGTACTCTTTTTAGGATATATAAGAGAGAATTACTCGCCGACAAGTGCATCGGCGATGCGCATGCGTCCGGTTCGGAGGGCGGGGCCGATGCTGGCGAGGAGGGCGGCCAGCAACATGAAGACGAAGATGGTCGCCGCGGTGTGCCACGGATAACGCATGGGTAGCAGCGTTCCCGTCTCCGCAAAAAGGAGTATGCGGATCGTATACCATTCGAGTGGCACGCCGACGAGTAGGCCGGTGGCCGTGCCGAGAATGGCCATGAGGACGGATTCGACCAAGACGGAACCAAACACTTGTTGGGGCGTGGCTCCGACGGCGCGGAGGAGACCTAGTTCGCGCCGCCGTTGCAACACGGACAGCAACAGTGCCGTCACCATGGCCAACAGCGACACCACGGCGACAACGATTTCTTGGACGTAAGCCAACCGATACAGCCCCAGCACCATGCCCAAGATGTGGCCGCGCAACGACTGGCGCGTCAGCACGCAGAAGGCTTGCTCCGCGCCCAACGGCGAATCCTGGATGCGTTGCCGAACGCTCTCGACATCGGCGCTGGCGGGCAGATAGACGGTGAAGGTATCGATGAGATGGGCGTCGAATTCTCGGCGATACTGGCGGCGGTCCACCAGAACCGTGCCTCGGCTGCATGTGTAATCCTCGACCTCGCCGAGAACGCGCATCGAGACCGAACCTTCCGCTCCGGGCAGGGAGATTTCGTCGCCCTCGTGGACGCCATACAGAGCCGCGAAGTTCTTCGAGACCAACGCCGTGCCCGGTTCGCACAGACGATGAAGGAGATTCAGATCCGGCCGGCGCTCCGCGCGGCCGTCGTTGGCCTGGAAGTATCGCTCGGCATCAAACGCGCACAGAAGAACGCGCGTGGGATTGCCGTTGCGTTGCCAATCGAGATAGCGGAAGCGGAGCGGCACGACTTGCGCTTCGGGGCATACTTCTTCCAATCGGCGACGGATGCCTTCGCCCATCGGCAGATTCTGCCCGTTGACGCTAACCGGCCCGCCGGAGGTGATATACAAATCGCCGGTGAGCGAATGTTCGACCCAAGCGCGAATGGCTTTCTCGTTGCTGGCAATGAATCCGCTGGTCTGCACGAACAGAGCGACACCGGCGGCGAGGGTGGTGGTCACCAATCCCGTGCGGCTCGGCGAACGAATCAGGTTATCGACGGCCAACCGCGCCGGCGTACCGAGCCAACGGCGTGCGCCGCGTTGAATCGCGCGGGCGGCGGTAAGGGCCAACACCGGCGCGGCCAGCAGGGAAGTCATCAACACGAGGACGAGATTGCCGTAGCTCCCCATTCGAGAGGGTAAATGATTCAATAGCAGATAGCCGGGGCCGCAGGCGAGCAACCCCAGGACGACGGCCGCTTTGAAGCGCCGCCAATGACTGCAAGGCGGCGGAGGCAGTCGGCGCAGCGATTCGATGGGATGGACCCTACCCGCCTTGAGCGCCGGCAGCAGCGAAGCCAGCAGGGCCGTGCCGACGCCGGCGGCAAGCGCCGCGAGCAAAGTGAACGACGAAACGGCCATTGGCCCGGTTTCAAGAGGCAGAAACACGTCGCTGAGCAAGTGTTGCACCGGACACAGCCCACAGCGCGCCATCCCGATCCCCAAGGGTAGGCCGAGGAGTCCGCCGAGGAGTCCGAGCATCGCGGCCTCGCCGGCGAACAGCGCGGCCACCTGCCAGGGCAGCGCGCCAACGGACTTGAGGATACCGATGTCGTGACGCCGTTCCGCCGCGCTGACGGCGAGTACGTTGGCGACGAAAAAGAGTCCGACCATCAGCGCGCCGACGCCGCACATGCGCAAGCCCAAACGCAGTCCGGCCAACATTTCCTCGACCCATCGACCGTGTTGCTCCGGCGTGGTGGCCCGCGCCCGGCCGGCCAAGGTGGCCTCGATGCACTGGCGCACCTGGTCGCGATCCGCGCCGGGTTGCAGGGTGAGATCGATGCGACTGGCCAAGTCCGACCGGCCCAGGAGAGCGGCGGCGTCGGCACACGATAAAACGAGGAGATTGCCGGGCAGTCCCGCCGATTTCTCTCGCGCCGACACGATGCCCACGCGGCGCAAATAGTTCGTTTGTCCCCCGATCAGCACTTGCACCGTCTCGCCGTCTCGAGGCAGCGCTTGCTCCAGTTCTTGGCCGACGAGTACGGTTTTCTGCCGGAATATGACCGTGCGCGAGAAATCGCGCGATGTCAGCTCGCGCGTCGTGACGGTCCAAGGAGACGATTCTTCCTCCGAGTTGACATCGACGCCGAGGAGAAGCGCGGATCGATAACCGAGTTCGGGCAGCGCCACGCGCTGGATCACCAACGGCTGAACCCCGCGTACGCCCGGCACCTCCGCCAATTCGTCGGCCAAGGCGCGCGGCACACCGGCGTCGCCGTTGCTGACGTAGAGATCGGCAAAGCCGCCCAGCGGCGTCGCCGAACGCTGAAAGGCCGTCTCCAAATTGGCATCGAGAACGCTTGTCGTCACGCACGTCGCCACGCCCAGCGCGATGCTCAAGAGAATCAGCGTGCCGCGAAATCGGCAGCGGTTCCAATAGCGAAAGCTAAGCGTGCGATACAGCGACAGCATGGCGTCCTCCCGCGGCATCGAGTTGGCCGTCGCGCAGATAAATCGTTCGGTCGCCGTGGGCGGCGGCCAGCGGGTCGTGCGTCACCATCACCACGGTGCGGCGGCCGTCAGGAAGGCTTCTCAGCAGACGAAGGATCTCCTTGGCGTTGGCCGAATCGAGATTGCCGGTCGGCTCGTCGCACAAAATGAGCTCGGGATCGGCGACGAGGGCGCGCGCGATGGCCACGCGCTGCATCTCCCCGCCGGACAACTGTTCGGGAAAATGATCCGCTCGCTCCGCCAATCCCATGCGCCGAAGCGAGGACACGGCGCGATTGCGACTCGGCCCCTCGCCCGCCAGCAACAGCGGCAGCGCGACGTTCTCCGCCGCCGTCAGCGTGGGCAGCAAATTGAACGATTGGAACACGAAGCCGATGCGCCGGCGGCGCAACAACGAGCGACGGCGTTCGGAGAGGGTTTTCAATTCGCAACCGGCCAGCGAGATCGAGCCGGTGGTGGGAACATCCAACGCGCCCAACAAGTGCAGCAACGTCGATTTCCCCGAACCGCTCGGCCCCATGATGGCGACAAATTCGCCCTCTCGTATGCACAAGCTCACTCCGCGAAGGGCGTGTACCATGCGCGCCCCTTGCGGATAAGACTTGGTTACATCTTGCAGAATGAGCATGGACTCTCTTCCCTAGGGCTTGCAAACCCATTGGCCCATTTGAAATCCGCGCCGATATCGAGTGAACGAGAAGCCTCGTATCACAGCGGCGAGGAAGCCGCAAGAGCAAATGCCAGGGTCACGCTGCGAGTCGCGTCCCCATGCACCGCTCCCCGTACACAATCAGTCCATCGAGAAATTGCCGCGTGCAGGCCCGCCAGGTGTATTGCAATGCCAGCCGACGACAAGCCGTCGCCGAACCGTGGGTCAATGTTTCTCGAATCGCTTCGTCCAAATTCTCGGAAAGATGCCCCACCCCCTGCCCGTTGGGGATCACATCCACCGGTCCTTCGACGGGATAAGCCGCCACCGGCACGCCCGAAGCCAACGCCTCGATCGTAACCATGCCGAACGTATCCGTCCGACTGGGAAAGACGAACGCATCGGCCTGGGCGTAAATCGTCGCCAACTCTTCCCCGCGCAGACAGCCCCAATACTTCGCCGAGGGATACTTCTTTTGCAGATACGCCAAGTAAGGCCCTTCGCCGACGATCCACCGGTGACAATCGACCCGGCTTTCGAGAAACGCCTCCAGGTTCTTCTCTTTCGCCACGCGGCCGACATAGAGCGCGATGGGCTTGTCGAGACGCTGCTTCGGGCGCGGATGGAACAACTCCAAATCCACGCCGCGCGACCAGCGCGCCATCGGCGTCGTGAAACCTCTCCGACGCAATTTCGCCTCCAACGAAGGCGTGGCAGTCAACAGCAAACTCGACCGCCGGTGGAAGCGACGAAGAAAGGCGAAGCTGAGAGCCTCCGGAATGTGTGCGTACCGCTTCAGATATTCCGGAAAGTTGGTGTGGTAGCACGTCGAGAAGGGGATGCCTCGCTTGCTGCAATACGAGGCGAAGGCGTTGCCGAGCGGTCCTTCCGTGGTGATGTGAACGGCACACGGCGGGCGCAGAGCATTGGCGACTACTTCGTGTCGAATCCCGAAGGCGAGTCTCACATCGGGATACAACGGAAACCGAATATGGCGGAACTGCGAGGGTTCGATCAGAGCGACCTCATGGCCTAGATCCGTCAATTCTTCGCAGGTTGCCCGAACGGTCCGAACGACCCCGTTGACCTCAGGTTCCCAGGTATCCGTAACGATGACAATCCGCATTCCTTGCTCTCCGTCCGTGGAGCGGGCTTCAATCCTCGCTGTCTTTTACTCGTTTCCTCAGATCTTCTCAAGCCACGCTGTCCGCGAGGAGGCACCCCCGT
Organism: Planctomycetota bacterium; assembly: GCA_021807595.1. Taxonomy (GTDB): domain Bacteria; phylum Planctomycetota; class Planctomycetia; order Gemmatales; family Gemmataceae; genus JAJPHU01. The sequence goes on from JAKBCS010000221.1 coordinate 4,859, forward strand.
TGGCGGAGACAGTCACGGCCATCGCGCCGACCGATGCCAACTTCCAAACCGTGGTGTAGTGGACGAACGACGCCTCGGCCGTAATCCGGTCGCCGTCGTATCCCGACAGCTTCGCTTCGTCCTTGGGGGTCGGTCGGAAGGCCTGGGAGGTAGAGTAGCCGGCTTGTACGAAACTCGGGTGAATCTGCCGCAGCAGCATGGTAGTACCGGTCATTAAACCTCCCCACCCATGATTCGAATCTGTTCGGCCATCCAATTCCAATCATTGACATTGGTGAGGTCTAGATTCTTCGTCACCTCTTCGTCCGTGTCATGGTTCAGTGCGTGCCACTCGCCTCGCTTGGCCGCGAGATCGATTTCCATCGAGGGCGACCATGGCTTTAGTGACCACTCGGCGAGTACCTGACCTTCCGAAGTAGGAAAGAGATATGGGAGAGGCACGTTGTCCGGGAAGAAGCGGCGGGTTTCCTTCGTGAGCCGCACGGGAGCGCGATTGGGAGCGTCCGACAGTTCGATGGCTTCGCCTTCGGATAGGTTACGTCCAAAGCGGTCGAAGTACCCCAGGAGCTTTTTTCCGGCAAGTGGGCTGTGATCTTCTGGTTTCCCTCCGCAGCCCCAACGGCTTCGACAATGGCGTGGCGTGCTTCCTCGAAATAAGGCAATGCCGCCGGAGGCAGCAGCGTTGCTGCTCCAGCAATGACCAAACTAATGACCGGAATCGCGCTACCCGCCTCGATATTGATTCCTTGAGCGCACTCACCAAAAGCTCAGTCGAGATGTCGGTCAAATCTCGGAGTACCGCCGTTTTGGCGGATTCGCTGCATGCGCGAGCGACCTCGGCGTAGCTCAACCCCGTCGCGGCGTCGCGGACGTCATTCCACCGGACACGGTTAAGGCGAAACACGTTCAGGCGATTCCTGACCAACCGCTCGATGTGATCCGCCTCCGGCAAACCGTAGCGAATGACATCGTCGAAACGGCGAAACAGCGCCGGATCGAGAATCTCCTGGTGATTGGTCGCCGCGAGGATCAAGGAGTCGGAGTCGTCCGCTTCGAGAAACTGCAAGAACGAGTTAAGAACGCGTCGCATCTCGCCCACGTCGTTCCGCCGGCCTCGGTCGCCGCCGATCGCGTCGAACTCGTCGAACAGATAAACGCCCCGCGTCGGTATCATCGCGTCGAACACAAGTCGCAACTTCGAGGCTGTCTCGCCCATGAATTTGGTGATGAGGCCGTCGAGGCGGACACCGAGCAACGGCAGCTTCAGTTCACCGGCGAGCGCCGCCGCCGTCATGGTCTTCCCGGAGCCGGGTGGGCCGACGAGGAGCAACTTCCGCCTCGCCGACATACCGTGCGACCGCAACTTCTGTTGCTGTCGATACTCCATCAAGACTCGTTCCAGCGACTGGATCGCCGAATCGGCGAGGACCATATCGACGATTTGAGTCTTGGGGTAG
>JAKBCS010000222.1 GCA_021807595.1 Planctomycetota bacterium
CGACTTATCCGTGCCGGTAGTGCAAATGGAAACAGCATTCGGCGTTACTCGCCGCGCACCGCGATCTGACGGGGACGAACTGCCTCGACTTTCGGTAAATGCACCGTCAGCATCCCGTTTTTGCACTCGGCGGAGATACGTCCAGAATCGATCGATTCGTGGATGGTGAAGGCGCGGAAAAAGTCGCCTTCTTCGTACTCTCGCAACAGCGCCGTCCGGTGTACCTCGCGCGGCTGGACGCGGGCATACAGCAACAGTTCGCCTTTCTCGTAGCGAAGATCCACATCATCCGGGCGCACGCCGGGCACCTCGGCGAACAACGTCAACTCGCTGTCGTTTTCGACGATGTCAACGCGCGGCGTGAAGAAGACGCCGCCGCGCGTCGCTTCCGGACGCGCCTCTGCCCGGTCCTTGGCCGGGCTGTTCTTGATGTTGGCCACGTTTGACTCTCCTTCTCTCGTTTCCACAATTGCCATAAAATCACTCCGCTTTAACCGCTATCTTGCGCGGTCGAGCCGATTCGTGCTTCGTCAACCGGATGCCCAGAACGCCGTTCTCCAGACGGGCATCGACTTTGTCGGCGTCCACCGGGAAGGGCAGCGTCAGCGAGCGCGAGAACGATCCAAAAGCACGTTCTTGGCGATGCCACACGCCTTTGTCCGGCAGATTCGGTTTCCGTTCGCCCTTGATCGTCAGCTGATTGCCGCCGCCGACGTAGATTTCCAGGTCTTTCAGATTCAGACCCGGCAACTCCGCCTCGACAAACACTTCTTCGCCTTCCTCCCAGACGTTCAACGCTGGAAAGCTCGCGGGTCCGGCAATCGCACCGCCATTGCCCCATCGGTCGAAGAGGCGATTCATCTCATCCTGGAACTGATGCAACTGATTCCATACGGGCGTGAAAGGTTGCCAACGCGACGAGACCATGTTTTTCTCCTTTTTTCTCGATGTCCACAGTGGGGACGGACGATGTACACGCACCTATCGCATGCAGAGATCTCTTGTGGTAAACGTCCTTGTGGTAGGCAACTTGAAACCAAGCTGCCGATGAAGGAAGTAGCAAGGAGCGTGCCAAGGACGAGTCGCGGCCGGCCTCGTAGTCGAATCTCGATGCAAGTCATTGTCGCATAAGAAAATGAAGCGATTTCCGGGCCGAAAGGCCGTTGGAGAAGACAGGAGTCGCGACCTCGCGCCCCGCCATTTTGACAGTCGCGACCGTATCGTGTTGCTGACGTTATGGGCGGGAAAAAGTTGACGAAGCGGACTTTCGAGATGTTCTGCCTTTTTTTCATGGGTTGGGCGAGCGACGAAGAACTGCTCAAACATCTCGAACAGCTCAAAGAGCAAAAAGGGAGACTCTTCATAGCACAAATCGAGCCGACCACTCTTGGTCGCGTCCTCTTTTCTTTCTCGTCGAATCGAACAAAAATGCCTTGCCGTGCGTCTATTTAGGAGAATAACTCTCGCTAGGAAGATTTTTTCGCTCTCAAGAGCGAAGCGCCGGACAGCATGACCGACCTCGATCCCACCATTGTGCGCATCCTCGCCCGCGAGATTCTCGATAGCCGCGGCCATCCAACCGTGGAGGTCGAGGTTCATTGCGCCGACGGCGCGGTCGGACGCGCGAGCGTGCCTTCCGGTGCAAGCACGGGCAAACATGAAGCCGTCGAACTGCGCGACGGGGATCCGGCTCGCTACGCAGGCAAAGGCGTTCGCCGCGCCGTGGCCAATGTGCGCGATCTGCTCGGGCCGACGCTGCTCGGACGCGACGTCACCGAACAAGCACAACTCGATCGGTCGTTGATCGCCCTCGACGGGACGGCGAACAAGGCGCGGCTGGGAGCGAACGCGATCCTTGGCGTGTCGTTGGCGTGCGCGCGCGCCGGGGCGGCTCATCGCCGACAGCCCTTGTGGCGCTATCTCGACGCGGAGGGGACGGCGCGGCTGCCGGTGCCGATGGTCAACCTCATCAGCGGCGGGCTGCACGCCGGAGGCAATCTCGATCTGCAAGACTTTCTTTTCATGCCCATTGGCGCTCGCTCTTATAGCGAATCGTTGGAGTGGACTGTCGCGGTCTACCGCGCGCTCGGTGGTGTTCTGAGCCGTCACGGGTTCGAGGGCGTGCTTGTCGGCGATGAAGGAGGCTACGGGCCGCGTTTGCGCGGCAACGAACAGGCCATCGAAATGATTCTGCGGGCCATTGAAGACGCAGGGTTGAAAGTGGGAGAGCAGGCGGCGGTGGCGTTGGACGTGGCCGCGACGCACTTCCATCGAGATGGCCACTACCATCTTCGCATCGACGGGGGGCGCAAGCTCGACTCCTCCGGCATGATCGCGCTCTTGGACCGCTGGGTCCATCAGTATCCCATTCGCAGCATCGAAGACGGCTTGGCGGAAGACGATTGGTCCGGCTGGCGCGAGATGACGGCGGCGCTGGGCGATCGGGTCCAGTTGATCGGCGACGATTTGTTCGTCACTAATGAGGAGCGGCTGCGACGCGGCATCGCCGAGAAGGTGGCCAATTGCGTGTTGGTAAAGGTCAATCAAATCGGTACGCTGACAGAGGCGTTCGAGGTGGTGAATCTGGCGCGTGCAGCGGGGTATCGCGCCGTGGTCTCGGCTCGCAGCGGCGAGACGGAAGACAGCACGCTGGCCGATTTGGCCGTGGCCAGCGGCGCGGGACAAATCAAAATCGGCTCGGTGGCGCGCGGCGAACGATTGACGAAATACAATCAATTGCTCCGCATTGAGGAGGAATGGAGCGGCCCGTTCGGATGAGCCGACCGCCTGCCTGGTCCCCTCGACAACCGAAGATTAGGACGAGGGATCTTCATGCTGCCGCGCGAAGTCATACGGCAAATTCGTCGCTTGCAACTGAAAGCGCGGCATGCCGTCGAGGATCTACTCGGCGGCGAGTACCACTCGGTCTTCAAGGGAGCCGGTCTCGCCTTCGAGGAAGTACGCGCCTATCAACCCGGCGACGACATCCGCGCCATCGACTGGAACGTGACGGCCCGCATGGGACATCCGTTTATTAAGCGCTACATCGAAGAGCGCGAGTTGACGGTGATGGTGGCCGTCGACTGCAGCGGCAGCCAACAGTTCGGCACGCGCACGCAGCAAAAGCGCGAAGTCGCCGCCGAACTGGCCGCCGTTCTCGCCTTCAGCGCCATCAGCAACAACGATCGGGTCGGCCTGGTTCAATTCAGCGACCGCGTCGAACGGTTTGTGCCGCCGCGAAAAGGCACGCGCCACGTCCTCCGGCTCATCCGCGACGTGCTGTTCTATCAGCCGATCCATCGCGGCACCTCCCTGCGCGAGGGACTCGATTTTCTCAACCGCGTGCTGCATCGACGAACCATCGTCTTCTTGCTGAGCGACTTCCTCGATAGCGGATACGAAGCGTCGTTTAAGCGCACCGGACGGCGACACGATTTCATCGCCGTCCGCATCGTCGATCCGCGCGAAGAGGAACTGCCCGCCGTCGGCTTGTTGGAGTTAGAAGATGCCGAAAGCGGAGAACGGCTGCTTCTGGACACCAACAGCGCGGCGGTACGTCTCGCCTTTCGCGCGGCGGCGCAACGGCGGCGCGAACAACTGACGCAGCTAACGCGGCGGACGCGCGTCGATCTCATCGAAGTCTCGACCGACGGCGGCCATCTCGACGCGCTGATTCGTTTTTTCCGGCTGCGCGAGCGGCGACTGAGGAGAAGTTGACGATGAACGCTCGTTGGCCTCGTGCCGCGGCGGTGGCGATGGCTTGGATCTGGGGCGCGGCTTTGCCGGCGGAGTACATCTTTGCGCCGCGGACGCACGACGACATGGAAGCTCGATTGACGGCGACCGTGGCTCCCACAGCGGCCGAGCGCGGCTTCGCCGAAGTGACACTGAACCTAACGGTTGAAGGGCCGGCCGCGCTCGAGGTGGAAAAGCCGCGCCTCGGCGACGCGGCGGCGGCGTGGAAAGACGAACGCGGTCCCATTCGCCGCGAGGAGCGCGGCGGACGCGCTTCGTGGAGTCAAGTCGTTCGTTTGAAACAGGTCAAACCCGGTTTCGAGCCGGTAGCCGATCTTACCGTTCGCTTTCGGCGCGAGCCGGATGCCGACTGGATCGAGGAAAAATGGATCGACATTTTCCGTGAGATCCGCGTGCCAAGCGAGTCGGCTCCTCCCGAACCGAAGGGGCAACCCTCGTGGCTGGGACAAGGGGAAGCGGCGTCGCTTTTGTCCGCACTCGCCGCGCTCCTTTTATGGGTGTGGTGGAAGCGGCGGCGAGCGCGGCGCGATTTGCCGTTGCCACCCGAATCGTGGGCGCTGCGCGAAATCGACCGCCTCGAACGAACGCTGGTTTCACCGAACCGCGACGTGGATTGGTATCATACGCAACTGTCCTACATCGTTCGTCGCTATTGGTCGGAACGATTCGGCGGGCACGCGCTCCAACAGACGACGGCGGAGTTTCTCGACGAAGTACGGCAAACCTCTCCGTTGACGGCCGATCGACAAGAACGGTTGCACGAATGGTTCGATCGCTGCGATCTAGCCAAATACGCCCGCGCCGGAGCGTCGCCGGACGAGTGCCGGCGCACGGCGGAGTTGGCCCGCGAACTGGTGCGGCGAACGACACCCACCGGAAGTTAAGGAAACAGCGAGGCATCCCCTTGTTCCATGTACAGGGTCATCGCGGCGCGCGCGCCGTCCATCCGGAAAATACGCTGCCTTCCTTCGAGGCGGCCTTCGATGTCGGCGTCTCCAGCATCGAAACCGATCTGCATCTCACCCGCGACGGCGTTATCGTGCTGCATCACGACGCCGCGCTCGACTCTCACCCCGACGCGCTCTTACGCCACCTATCGCTTCTCGACCTGCGCCGACATCGCGCCGACCGCAACCCCGATCCGCAACGCTTCCCCTCCCAACGGTCGAACGTTACCCCGTTAGCCGCGCGCTTCGCCGAGCGGCACGGAATCGATCCTTATGGGATACCCACACTATCCGAGTTGTATCAATTTACCGAGAACTATGCCGGCGAGTTGGGAGAGCAACTCGGCAAATCGGCATGGCAGCGACAACGAGCGCGCGAACTTCGCTTCGACCTGGAATTGAAGCGCGTCCCCTTTTATCCCGAAACGATCGGCGACGGCTTCGACGGCACGAAACCCGGCTTGTTGGAAGAGCGTCTTGTGGAGACGGTGCGGCAAGCTCGCGCGGTAATGCGCACAACGGTGCGCAGTTTCGATCATCGCTGCGTTCGTCTCCTGCGGCGGATGGAACCGGGATTCACGGGGGCCGTCCTCATCGCCGAGACGGCCCCCGTCGCGCCGGCAGAGTTGGTCGAGCGTGCCGAGGCGTCGATTTATTGTCCCGATTATCAATTCGTGGATGCGGACATCGTGCGGCAAGTCCGGGCGACGGGGGCGCAGGTCTTGCCTTGGACGGTGAATCATCCCGAACACTGGCAGCGTCTTATCGACTGGGGTGTGACGGGGATAACGACGGATATGCCGGAGAGTTTAGGAGTATATCTGAGGGAACGAGGCATCGAGTATTAGATCGCCTCGACCCTGGGCTTCAGAGGGAGAAATCGGGGCGAGGGGATAACGGTTCCCCTCACCCCAACCCTCGTCGCCTGTTTTCAGGAGAAGAGGAGTTCCTTCGAGCCGCTTGCGATTACTGGGCAACGCCCGTGGTGGGCAAGCTCAGAACCACCGGCTTGGTCTGACCCGCCTTCACTTCGACGATCTGCTCCATTTTGACCGCTTTGCCTTCGCGGACAACTTCGGCACGGATCGTGTATTGATACACCTTTCCGAGTTCGAGCGTCGGCGATTGGAAAACGCGGTTCGCGCCCGTCGAGGTCGTCGCAGTATCGTCGATCCGCAGTTTGGCGTCGGCAGGCAGATCGATTACGAGGGTCGCCGGCGCGGGAACCGTCAATTCCGACTTTTTCTCGGTGGGCGCGGGTGCCTTCTCCGGAGCCGGTCTGACCTGCATGATCATCGTGCCGCCGCAGCAACCGTTGTACACTACCCCGCTGCAACCGCCACAGCAGCCGTGAGATACTACCCCGGTGCAACCGCCAGAGCAACCGTGACGACGTCCTGCTCGACGTCCGCCGTTGCACCCGTAGCAGCCGCCGTTGCACCCGTAGCAGCCGCCGTTGCGCCCGTAGCAGCCGCCGTTGCACCCGTAGCCGCCGCCGTTACACCCGTAGCCGCCGCCGTTGCACCCGTTGCAGTTACCGCCGCGTCGTCCGAGATCCGGCATATCCACGCCAGTAGTCAACGCCGCCATCAAAACCATGCTGTACATCGA
>JAKBCS010000079.1 GCA_021807595.1 Planctomycetota bacterium
CACGTCCCAACCCAGGCCGTTGTGGCGCTCGTTGGCTTTCTTGCCCAGGGATGGCAGAGGGGCCAGCATTTGTTGATACGATCTCTCCGATAAGAAACGCCGGCCGCGGCTGCCGTCCAGCGCGGTTGTGAACCGCATGGCATCCACGGTCGAAAGCACCCAATTGCCGCCGCCTCCCTTCATAGCGCCGTGTCCTCCGGGATGCCGCTTGCCGCTGGCGGGGTAGCGATGAACCTCATCCGGCAAATAGCCTTCCATGCGGTCGAGGTGAACGTCGTGAATGCCCATCGGTTTGAAAACGTGTTCGATCGTATACTTTTCGTAATCTTGGCCGGCCGCGTGTTCGACGACCAGACGCAACGTCAGAAAGCCAAGGTTGGAATACTTCGTCTCGGTGCCCGGATTGAACAGCAACGGTTTACTCATGTCGAAGGCGACGACCTGTCTCAGAGAGATAGGTGGTTCGATTTTCAGGCGGCGTTCGATTTCTTTGAGCGAGCCTTGGTCCCGCACCATGCCGCCCGCGTGATGCAGCAGTTGCCGCACGGTTATTTCTCGCAGTCGGGGATCGACCTTCGCGCCCGGCAACGGTTTGAGATCTTTGAGCATCACGAACACCTTGTCGTCCAAACGGAGTTTACCCTCATCCACGAGCTTCAAAATGGTCACGCCGATGATGGGTTTGGTACAACTGGCGAGATTAAAGCGCGAGATGGGACGCACCGGTTTGTTGTTCTCCACGTCGGCCCAACCGTAGCCGTGCGCGAATACCAGCCGACCATCCTTGGCGATGGCCAACGACGCGCCGGGAATGTCGTGTTCGCGGAGAAACTGCACCATCAGTCGATCGAGCCGTTGCAAGCGCGGCGCGGCTTTGCCGGTTATCGGCAGTTCTCTCTTTTCGGCACCGCTTAGAGGTGGTACGACGGCCGACGAAACGCAAACCCACAACGGGAATAATCTCAGAAGAGCGGACATGAAGAGAATCTCCAAGTCGAACGGCTTCGCGGTGAACTATTTCGCCGCCGCGTTAGAGTCCTTAACATACAAAACGGGCAGAATATGAGTCAAGTTTCAAGACGGTATTTTTTGTGCCTCCAGACGGCGTTCGATTTCTCTGTCGAGCTAGTCGAAGCATTGGCGCAAGGAAGAATCGGACGTCCTTCGTTGCCATCCCAATCGTTCGGCAAAAGAGAGCGGCGAGTGAAGCAAAAGCAATACGAGTGATCCGCGCCTTCGATTTTGCCGTTATAATACCAAGGGGCATTGATGTCTGTCGATGCCCCGAATTGTGCGATGGGGTGGGCACGGATGACCGATACGAACGGTTCTGCGAGAGGCGGAACCCGGTCGACAATTTAGTCACGCTCGGTAAGCTCCGCACGTTGGACACGAACCACCCTGCTCGCACCGGCTCATCCGCCTGGACCGCACGGACGGCTCTCCTTCCAGGCTGGTGAATCCTCAGTGGGTCATCCGCGCAGCGCCATCGGGATGCGTCTTCGTGATCCGGCTGGGACGCGAAAGGGCTGATCCCATGTTCCACGGTATCTCTTCGTTGGGCAAGACGGCGGCATTGCTCGCGGTGGTTTTGGTCACCGCTTCCCATGTCTCCGCGCAAACCTCGTCGTCGGGACACGTTCCCGCTCGGACGCCGTATCCCACCCGCAACTCCGCCGACGCGACGACCCTCCAACTCTACCCCGGCGACCACCTTTTCCAAGCGACCATGAAAATCGCGCGCTCTTATCGCAAAGTCGAAAGACCCGTTCCGGTCGCGCCTCGTGGTTCGTCCGCGCTGAAAGAGAAGGCGATGCCGGTAGAAGTGACCGTGACCGAACCGGAGGGTCCAACCGAGATGGTTTCTATTCGTGGACCAGACGGTCAAGTCCGTTCGTTTCCCCTCGTCGGCGGGCGCAGTGCGATTAGAGCGCGCACCCTCATCGTCCGTCCAGGGCAAACGCTCAATCTGACGATTTACGGCGGGCATGTGACGGTGGCGCAGAAGCGATCGCCCATTAGCGAAAGAACAACGCGGTAGCCAAGGCAAAGACGGGCAGCAACACCGGCAGCGAGTAAGCAAGATAACCGAGAAACGAGGGCATTCGATAGCCCATGTGTTCGGCAATGGCGCGTATGAGGAAATTCGGCCCGTTGCCGATGTAGGTCAACGCGCCCATCCACACCGCGCCGCAACTGAGGGCGGCGAGCAGTTCGGGGCGCGCAACGGACAGTACACTGGGACCGCCCGGATCGGCTAGGGCGGCGAAGGCCAGATACGTCGGGGCGTTATCCAGCACGCTGGATAGCCCGCCGGCGGACCAGAGCAAGCGCGCCGGAGTCCAGTCCGATGGCGGCAACGATCCGAGGAGTTGCAGCGCCGGGGCCATGGTGCAGAAGATCCCGGCGAAGAGGATGGCTACCTCGCGCAGCGGCGTCCACACCAACGCGCTCTTCTCGCGGCCCGGACGATGAATGAGCAGCACGGCCAGCGCCGTCAATGTGGCCAGGACGGCGACCCCGCCCCACGGAGACAACCACGGATCCCGCCAAGCCAAGCCGTTGATGCGGAGAAATCCCCCCAACGACTGCGCAATCGGCGGAGCCTGCAATAAGAGTGTCGCTATCACCCCGGCCAAAAATAAGAGCGCCGTCGTCAACCCCTCGACGCGGAGCGTATGCTTTTCCTTGGGAGTCGCGGCCAGATTTCCTCCGGCGCGCGCGTCCCAGAGGTAAAAGACCAGCAGAATAAGTCCATCGACGACGAGCCATTGCGGCCACAGACGCAACGTCCAGAAGAAATCCACGCCTTTCAGAAAACCCAAGAACAGTGGCGGATCGCCGACCGGCAGCAGCAGACCGCCACAATTCGCCACCGTGAAGATAAAAAATATCGGAATGTGTCGATTGCGCTTTCGGTTGTGATTGGCGCGGAGCAGGGGGCGGAGCAGAAGCATACTTGCGCCGGTGGTGCCGATGAGATTGGCAAGAATCGTGCCCAGAGCCAACCAAAGCGTATTGCCGCCCGGTCCATTGGGCAAATCGCCGTGAATCACGATCAGGCCCGATACGGCATACAGCGCCGCCAGCAACAGAATGAATAGCGCATACTCGGTCAGAGCATGCCACAACAGATCGGAACCTCCTTGCAGCACGAGCCAAAGGACGGCGGGTACGGCTAACACCAGCGTCACCCACGCCTTGTTGCGATCCCGCTCCCAAAAGCGGCCGTGCAACAGCGGCATCAGGGCAATGGCCAGCAACAGGAAGACAAAGGGACCAACCTGGAACAGGAGTGTCATGTGTAGCCGTGAACCGAGGAATCCAGGACACCAAATGCGATTGCTTTTCTTCGCCGGAAGAGCATTATAGGACATCTTGGATTTCGCGCCAGGGCAAGGAGGGCGCGTCGGAGCTTGGGAGGGAAGGGATGCCTCAGCCAGCGGGAAAGTCGATTCCGTTATCGTTGCCGCGTCAATTGATCTGCGATTATTTGCACTTCGCTCGGCAAATCCCCTCGGTGCCGGTCCAGCGACGGATGCGTTTGGGCGCGGTCGCCGCCGCTCGTGCTGCCACGGGGTTGCGTCCGAGTTGGTGCGCGCTGTTCACCAAAGCCTATGGCTTGGTGGCCGCCGCCACGCCGGAATTGCGCCGCTCTTATCTAGGTTTCCCCCGTCCACGCCTCTACGAACATCCCATCAATGTCGCGTCCATTGCCGTCGAGCGCAAGTTCGGCGACGAGAATGCCGTCTTCTTCGCCCATCTGCGCCGTCCGGAAGCACTAAGTCTGGCGGAGATCGACGTGCGCCTGCGCCGCTTCAAAGAGCAACCCATCGAATCCATCGGCGACTATCGGCGCATTCTGCTGATGAATCGCTTTCCTCGACCGCTGCGTCGATTGCTATGGTGGATTGGCCTGAACGTCTGGGGTCGCAAACGCGCCGCCTTCATGGGCACCTACGGCGTCACGGTGTACGCCGGTCTCGGCGCGGCCTCGCTGCATCCCCTGTCGTTGCTGACGACGACACTGAACTACGGCATCATCGAAGAAGATGGCTCGGTGGACGTGCGCCTGACCTACGATCATCGCGTGATGGACGGTGCCACAATAGCCCGAGCCTTGGCCGAGTTGGAGCGCGTGCTGACACACGAAATCCTCGCTGAGTTGCGCTACCTCCCCCTCGCCGCCTGAACGCTTCCAAGCCGAGCCGCGACGGGAAGCGCGTGAGGGACACGCATTCCGCTTCGCGTCGCGGCCAACCGAAACTCAGTGACGGTGGACGGCGTAGGGGCGACCCTCCAAAACGTGCTTGCCGACTTCCTTGCCGTCGCGATCCACCTCGAACACACAACGATCCTCATACGAGGCAATTAGCGTGTTGCCGTTGCGCAGGCGCGTGGCGGACATGGGTGTGCGGACCTCGCGTTCCCAGCGAATTTTTCCAGACGTATCGATCTCGATTGCGCGATTACTGCCGCCCAGCGCTAATAGATAGCGACCGTTGGGCAACGGCTCGACGCGAGCGCGATACTTCGCCCCCTCGCCGTAATTTTCTGGAACTATGGTGCGGATCTGGTGTTCGGCTCGTGGATCGAGTTCGACCAACGTGCCGTCGCCGGCGACGTACAAGATGTGGCCGTTGGGCAAGCGGCGAGCGTCGCGGAAATCGCGTCGTTCGGTGAGGCGAAAGACCTCCTTGCCCTCGCGATCCAGCTCGTACAGCGTCCGATACGTTGCAATCAAGGTGTTGCCGTTGGCTTGCCGTTGGCAGGCGATGGGGTTGTCTTCCGTCTTTTGCTCCCAGAAGATCCTGCCCGTTCGATCGCGTTCGGTGACGCGATTGGCGTGATGCTCGACGAGGAGGACGCGATTGTTAGGTAACGCTTGGATGTCGTGGGCACCTTCGAGACGGAGAATCTCCCAACACGGTTGACCGGCCTGCGCCCATTGCCAGACGCGGCTGCCGTCGTCGCCGTCTTCACACACGTCGGTAAGGCCCAAGGACGGCTTCTCGGCTTTCAGACGCGACAGATCGACGCGCGCGCCCTCGGTCTTCCACCAGGTTTCCCAGGCCGTGCGACATTGCTTGCGCGCGACGAGATCGTCTTTGTCCAGCGATGCTTCGGGACTTCGATCTTCGGCGAGAATCCGCAGTAGATATTCGGCATGACACGCCAGGGTGAACGGTCCATCGTCCAGCAGAGCCAAGAGAACGGCGACGGCTTTTTTATCGCCGAAGCGCGCCAAAGCGGCTGCGGTCTCGAAGCGAACGCGGGCATCGCTGTCGTCCAACATCGGGGCGACGCGCTGCCTCGTCTCGGCAGAGTCGCCGCGTCCCAAGACGTGAGCGGCGGCGGCTCGGTAGAGGGCACGCGAATCCTTCTGAGCGGCGAGCAAAACGGGATCGGGGCGTCCACCGCGCCACCCGACGGCGCGCAGCGCGTCCAACCAGGTCTGTTCGAGCGCTTGGTCTTCGACGCTGGGAAGATAGTCGAGCAAGACGGCCGCGGCACCGGGTGGGTGCCTCACTTTGACCATTTGCACCGCCAGCGCCACCACGGACGGATGGGGATTGTGTTGGATGCGTTCGATGCACCGCCGTGCCCGCCGCGCGATCTCCAAGTCCGGATCGTCTACGGCAGGACGGAGATACGGCAGCGCTACGGAACCCAGCGATGCCAATTCGCGGCTGACCTTCTCGCGTTCGGCAAAGTCCGCCGCGCCGAGGGATCGAACCTTATCGGCCAAGGCTTTCCGTTGCTCCTCGCTCAGCGTTTGAGCGCGGATGAATTGGAGCAATCCGGAGCCATCGGTCTTCGCGCCGGCTTTGCGCAAAACGCGCTCGGCATAGGCCCACTGCGGATCGGCAGCGCAGGCGGGCGTCAGCAAACCCGAAAGGGCGCACCACGCGAAGCATGTTGCCAACGATGAGCGGTTCACGATTTGCATGAATCTTTCTCCTCTGGCATGGGTCGTCTCTCAGCGGGAGATTGCCGAGTAGACGAAGGCGGTTCCATTTCCACGAGAGTCAAAAGCGCGGCCTTGGCGACGGCTTCGGGCACGGAAGCCGCCTGCATGCTCGCCAATTGTTTGGCCAGGGCGTTGCCCTTCAGCATCCGCAAGACCCGGCACAACGAGAAATCGGCGTGGGTTTGAATCTCTACATAGCAGCCCAACGACGTGAGACGCTGGACGAGTCGCTCCGTTCCGTTCCAGCTCAGAGATACGCCGGCGGCCTCGAACGGTTGTCCGAGTCGCGTGAAAGCGCGACCGAGTTGTTGTTCCAAGCGCGCGCCGGGAATCATGCCTTCGATGGTGTTGGCGAGGGCGGGCGTCACATCGGCAGTGATGCGCGAATCCTCGTCGCTCTTACGCGCGCGCGCTGAATTGGCATCGGGATTGTTGCTCATACCCGGACTCCGGTAAGAAACGCTGGCTCACACAGTATTTCGTAGTCTTTGGGTCGCGGCAAGGGAAGATCTGTCGTTGCCACGGGCGATAGACCACGCACAAGGATTCTATTATATCAATATCCGTGGCATCGACCGAACGGTACACCGCAGACCTCGAACTTAATTCGTGCGTTCTCGTCTCTTTGTGCGCGAAAACTTGCGGTCCAAGAATCGTAAGACGGCTATCTCCGCGTCTTCGTTCATCTCGAAGACGACCGGCGCGACGCGCAGATCGATCGGCAGGGTCAGATCGGTGGCGGGTGTCACGAACGTGTCGTAATGAAAGTGCGTCAGCGGGATCGTAAAACTGCTCCAGTTCAACGCGAGCCCTTCGCCCTTCTTGGCGATCGTCACGGTACCGTAGGCGGGTTCGGTATACGTTCCGGCATAGAAATCGAGCGCCTTCGCTTTTGTCCCTCGAATGCGCCCGGCCAAGCGCTTGCGCAGTCGCTCTGCCTCGGCTTCCTTTGACTTCTTGCGCTCATCGTCGAAATAGTGGTTCCAGTTCTTCTTCTCCAGATCGAGAAGAAGATCGAGCAGATTGCGGCTGGCCGCTTGAACGATGCCCATCTCCTCCACATTCGCCAGCACGACCACCCCCAGCTTCTTGCGTGGCACCAGAACGATCCCCGCGCGGAAGCCATCGACCGCTCCGCCGTGGAGGTGGACGGCCTGGCCGCGATACTCGGTGATCTGCCAACCTAAGCCGTAACTAGGCTGCGTCGCTCCGGGAACTCCGAGCGGCATGGGAATCTGCGGCGTGTGTGTCTCTTCCAGCGCCTCGGCGGACACTAACTGCTTGCCGCGATATTTGCCGCCGGCCAGCTGAAACCGCAGCCAGCGCGTCAAATCGGCGGCGCTGGCCTTGATGGACCCGGATGCGCGGATCTGCTCGTCGTCGTTATACCAGGGAATGGGCACGATCTTGCCGTCGCCGTCGTACCCGTGTGGTGTTGCGGCGCGTCCCGATTTTTGAGCAGCGCCGCTGGTGAAGACGGCATCCTTCATCCCAAGAGGCTCGAACAAATGCTGGTTCACAAAAACATGCCACGGTTGCTTGGCGACGGCCTCGACGGCTTGACCGGCGGCGAGATAGGCGAGATTGTTGTACTCGTAAGTCGAACGAAACGAGGATTTGCGTTCCAAAAAGGCCATGCGCCGGACGCTCTCTCGCACGCTCCACGGCGCGCGATACCACAGCAAATCGTGCCGCGCCAAGCCGATGCGATGACACAATAAATCGCGGAGCCGAACGTCGTGGTCGGCAAGCGGGTCGTCCAAGCGGAAGCTCGGCAAATGCTTGCTTACCTTGTCGTCCCAGTCGATCTTTCCTTCGTCGACCAAAATCGCCATCGCCGTCGCCGTGAACGCTTTGGTGCAAGAGCCGATGGCAAACAAAGTGTCCGCCGTCACCGGATCGTTCCTGCCGACCTGCCGGACGCCGTGACCGTTCAGGTAGATTACCTTATCGTCCAGGACGACGGCGGCGGCGAGACCGGGAGCGCGCCAGTATTCCAGGGCGTCGCGGAGAAGGTCGTCCATCTCCTTCTTGGACGGCTCGCCCCCCTGTACAAACGTTGTCGTCCCAAACATAAGAACAAGGGCAACAATACAGGATCGCATAAGGCTGCCTCCAGAATGCCACTGTATCTCCCAGCGACACCGCCGCCGTCGAAATATCGGTGCCGCGACGACACCCTTTTGTCTCTCTCTTGTACAATGAAGATATGATACCGTATTCTACGCTCACCACGACCGAACCGTCCGTGACATTTTGGGGTGCCGCTCAATCGGTGACCGGCTCGATGCACCTGATCGAAGTCGGCTCGCGCCGCCTGCTGCTCGATTGCGGTTTGGTGCGCGGCCGGCGCGACGAGGGCCGCCGCCGCAGCACAACTTTCCCCTTCGATCCCGCCGCTTTGGACGCGGTCGTCCTCAGCCACGCCCACACCGATCATTGCGGCAATCTGCCCAATCTGGTCCATCAAGGCTTTCGTGGCCCGATCTACTGTACTCCGGCAACCAGCGAATTGGCCGCTCTCATGCTCGCCGACAGTGGCCGCATCCAAGACGAGGATGCCGTCGTCGCCGGTATCGTCGGCTCCGCCGACGCCGAAGAATCGAGCCATCCCTATTCGCGCAGCGATGCGCGGCGAGCGGTCGATCTGTTCGTTCCAATACCTTACGAGAACGACTTCACCGTCTGCGACGAGGTGCGATTGCGGTTCGTGGATGCCGGCCACATTCTCGGTTCCGCCGTTTCCACGCTCACTCTTTCTCATGGCGGGCGCACGCATCGAGTGACGTTCACCGGCGATCTCGGTCGACGCGGGGTGCCGTTTCTGCGTCCGCCGCCGCAGATAGCGCTCGCCGATCTGCTCATCTGCGAGAGTACCTACGGTGGCCGCCGTCACGATTCGCTCGAAGCGATGGCCGCCAAGCTGGGCCAAGTGGTTCGCTCAGCGCTGTCGCGCGGCGGGAAGATTCTGATTCCCTCGTTCAGTCTGGGCCGCACGCAGGTCGTGCTGCACTTTTTGCAACTATGGATGCGCGACGGGATTTTGCCGCGCTTGCCGATCTACGTCGATAGCCCGTTGGCCGCCAACATCGCCGTTGTCTACCAACGCTACGGCGACGCCCTCGAACATCTACCAGCCGCCGGTCTGCCCTCCGTTCACTATTTCCGTTCGCCGGAAGAAGCGCGCGAAGTGAGCATGGCCTCGGAGCCGTGCATCATCGTCGCGTCAGGCGGCATGTGCGACGGCGGGCGCATCTTGCAGCACCTCCGTCTCCACATCGACGATCCGCGCTGTAGCATTGTGTTGGTCAGCTACCAAGCACCGCAGTCGCTGGGCGCACATCTGTTGCAACGTCGACCGACGGTTCGTTTCCACGGTCGCCATTGGAACAAGTGGGCCGAGGTCGTCTCCATAAGCGGCTTCTCCGGCCACGCCGATCAGGACGATTTTCTCGCCCTTCTCGCCCCCGCCGCCGCGACCGGCAAGGTATGTCTGGTCCACGGCGAACCGCCGCAAGCCCTGGCCCTGGCCGAGGGCCTTCGGCAACTCGGCTTCACCGACGTAGCCATACCCAGCCGCCAGGATCGGGTTTGCCTCACGTGAACCTCGGAGCCTGAAGCGTAAGCGAGAGAGATTATTTCCTTCGCCTACGCTTCAGGCTCCGAGGCATTCACAATCGCTGTCCTCGCAAGCGATGAAACTCCACCTCATCGATCCGTGCAAAGCGCACGCGATCGCCCGTGCGGAGCGGGAAATACCCCTCGGCCACGCAGACCAATTCCAATGGGGTACGGCCAACGAGATTCCATCCGCCCGGACGCGCTTCGGTATAAATGCCGGTCTGCCGTCCCGTCAATCCCACGCTGCCGGCTTCGACGCGGAGGCGCGGCGCGGGCAAGCGCGGCACACCGCACAAAGAAGAGGGTAAATAGCCGAGATAAGGAAAACCCGGACAGAATCCGATGGCGTATACGGTGTATTCGGTACCGAGGTGCAGCTGGACAATCTCCTCGTCGGTAAGCCCCGTGGTCTCGGCGATGCGCGGCAAATCGAGAGGAAAATCGTAGCAGCACGGAATCTCATGGAGGCGCGACTCCACGGCTTGTGGGATGCTCTCTCTCGTCCACTCTCGAAGCGCCTGCACAACCGCGGCGTGCGAGATCTGTTCCAAGTCGAAGAAGACGGCGACGCTGCGATACGCCTGCACGACATCGACCAGCCACGGAACCCGCACTCGACGCACGGCGGATGCCCAATGCAAGGCATCGTTCTCCGCGGCGAAGCGCGCCAAGATGGCTCGATCGCCCAGCGGTTCCAGCGCAGTCATTCTTTCCGAATCCCCAGTTCGTCGAGGAACAGCGTGCCGCCGCTCGGTTCGCCTTTACGTCTCTTGCACCACGACAGCGTTAGCCGATCCTTGGCGCGTGTCATCGCCACATACAATAAGCGGCGGGCTTCTCGTATTTCGTCCTCATTTTTCGCCTCCAGTGCGAATCGGCCCGGCAAGAGGTTATCCTCGACACCGACGATATAAACGCGCGAAAACTCCAGCCCTTTGGTGGCGTGGAAGGTCAACAGACTCACGCGATCCGCATCGACGCCCGATCCGTCGGAGCGCGACAGGGCCGTGCGGTCGAGCAATTCGCGGATGGCTTCGTCGAGGCTCGTCGCCTGGATCAGGTCCAGCAAGCGCGACAGCCTCTCATGCGCTTCGGGATAGTGGTCGCGCAACGTCGGTTCGCCGCCGCCGGGCCAACGATCCGCCCCCAGCAGACGCTGCAACAGGGTCTGCAACGGCGGACAGGACGAACCGAGGCGTTCCGCTTCTCGACTGTAGACATCCACGATCTCCGGCTGACGGCGCAGCTGACGCCAACTGGCCGCTTGCAGAATCGCCGATTCTTCCTCATTGCCCGGCTTACGATCCTCGATCGCCGCGCCCAGAGCGACACAATCGAGTAGTTGGGCCAGGCAGGTTTTGCGCAGACGCCGCAAGCGTTCTTCCTGCAAATGCTCGAACACCTCCGCCAAGCACAGCGAATCCTCGAGCGCGTGGTGATTGGGCCGCTGTTCGACGCCGAACCGCGAGGCCAGGTCTTGCAAGCGAAGACTTCCATCGGCAATCAAATTCCGCGCCAACGGCAACGTGTCGAAGAAGGTTAGGCCGCGCGTGCCCTGCCAGTCTGCGGTCGCGCGCTCGAGAAGAGGAATGTCGAAGCGATGGCCGTTGTGGGCGATCAGCATGTCGTCGCCGGCGAAGGCGCGGAATCGCGGCCACACGTCGCGCAGGGTGGGCTGATCGCGCAGATCGGCGTCGCGGTAGCCGTGGATCTCGCTGGCTCCCAAAGAGATGGGCCGCACCGCGCGCACCAACGAATGAAACGTGTCCACGACCCGGCCGTCGCGCACCTTGACGCCCGCCAGTTCGATCACCTCGCAACGATCGTCCAATCCGGTCGTCTCCGTGTCGAAGGCGACGTAGGACGAGAACGCCTTGGCATAGCGACGGCTCTCCACCGCTTGCAAGGCTTTGAAGACTTCAACGCTCCGTAAACGGCTCCATTGAGGATCGAGCGGAAGAACGACATCCGCCGCCGATTCCCCCGCCGCATCGCGGACATATTCGACCTGCAATGTGGGCATGGCGCGGCGGAGCATTTCCTTGACGACGATCTCCAGCCCCCGCGCCGGCGGCAGCAGCACGCGGCCTTCGGATTCCGCCGCTTGCAACAACCGCTCGGCCAACGCGCACGCCGACGGCAGCGCGTCGGGGTCGGTCAAATGGGCATGGCATTTCTCCAAAGGGCTGTCGAGTTGGCCGATGCCCTGTGCGAACACCGACTCGATGAGCGACGGCAAATCGCGGTGGGCTTGCCTCATGCCCTTGAGATTCTCAACCTGATAGAGAAAGCGCCAACAGCGCCTGGCATCGGGCTCCGCCGCCTGTTCCGCATGCGCGCGGAGCTTGTCCAGAAACGTCGCGCCCGATGCCCGCCGCACCTCCAGGAGCAACGCTTCCGGCATCACTTTGCCGGCCAATTGCTCGACGTGCAAATCGGCTTCGGGATCGGCCACGATCCGCAGCGACGCCAACAACTGCGCCGCCACCGAATCGTCGGCGAGCGATTGTCCCTTGGCCATTTGACAGGGGACGCCGGCGCGCATCAAGGCTTCTTCAAAGAGTTGGCCGATCCGATGGCTGCGATAAAGAATCGCGTATTCGCCGCGCCGCAGCCCCGACGTTGTCAAATCCTCGACGAGATCCGTCACCACCCAAGCCGTCTCGTCTCGCTCGTCGCTCCAACCGGCGGCGCGCACCGGATGAGACGACTCGCGCAGTGCAACGATACGTTTGGCGAACAACGGCTCGGCGGGAGGCAGGATGCGCCGCGCCGCCTCGAATATCGCCGTCGAACAACGGCAATTGATGTCGAGAACTATCGGCGCATCGAGTCGGAAATCCTCGACGAATCGCCTCATTACGCGCGGGTCCGCGCCGCGCCACGAGAAGATCGACTGCTCGTCGTCACCCACCGCGAACAGACTGCGATGCTTCTCGGCCAGCCAACGCACAACGCCGTATTGAACCTTATCGAGGTCTTGAAACTCGTCGATAAGCACATGATCCCACGTCGAACGCCAAGCGGCCAGGACGCCGTCGCTACTCTCGAAAAGTTTGTGCGTCAGCGACAGTAGCTCATCGAAGTCGATCAAGTGATTGGAGCGCAGCTCGCGGTTGTAGTTCCAAAACAACTTTTCATCGGATTCGGACAGCTTGAGATCTTGCCGGCGCAGACCGAAGCGCATCAACAGAGGACGTTGCCGTTTGGTGTTGACGCCGAAGCGACCCAATACGAGGCGCTGATGTTCCTCGTCGGCGACGCCGAAACCATTCGGCAAGCCGACGCGATGCCCATGCGCGCGCAGAATGCGCAGACACAGCGAATGAATCGTGCCCAGCGTCATCTGCTCGACGGCATCGCCCAGCCCATGCCGCAGCCGCTCGGCGATCTCCTGCGCCGCTTTGTTGGTGAATGTCAGAGCGCAAATGCGCCGCGGTTCGACGCCGTTCTGAAGCAAATAGGCAATTCGTCCAGCCAAACAGCGCGTCTTGCCCGCGCCCGGCCCGGCGAGAACGAGGACTGGGCCAAGCGGCGCGGCCACGGCGCGCCACTGTGCGTCGGAGAACGTCAACCCCATCAATTCGGGCGTGCCCATGCCGACCTCGGAGTGTCCGTCGTTCGTCTCTTCTTCGCTTGTAATTGTGAATCGTCTACGACCGCGCCGCAACCTCGGCATCACCGACAAGCAGCCGTTAGCCCCATTCACCTACGGAGATTGCCCGTCGTGCTACCTGTAACGAATATACCGCATCGGCCCGCGCATCAAAACGCTGGCGGCGAGCGTCCGTGGCTCCGTGTCCTCAGCATCTCTAGCCATCATTCGCCGAATCGGATATACAGCAAGGTCGGATTTCTCTGGTTCGGTTCGAGGAGGTTTCGCTCGTGGCCACACCCTGGGAATGCCGGCAATCGACTTTGCAGCGCGAGGGATATGCGCGCCGGCCGGCCCTGGTTCTTCTCAACGGCTTGGCCGAACAGTCGGAAAGCTGGTTTCGGAATCTCAACTCCTGGCGGCGGCATTTCGACGTGTATCTCCCCAACTTGCTCGTTTACGACGGAACTGCCTTGCACCGACGCATCGACGCGGGGTTGCCCATCAATGTCGAATATCTCGTGGAACAATTGCGCGACTATCTCGAAGCGTTTGTGCAGAGGCCGCCCTATCACCTGGTCGCGGCCAGTCTCGGTGGCAAAATCGCCGTCGAATTCGCCTCCCGCTATCCGCAAACCATCGACCGCATTGTCCTTCTTTGCCCCTCTGGAATGGGTGATAAAGAGCGTTTGCCCCTCGTTGAAGGCGTTCGCCGCAACGACGTGCGCGCGCTCGTCGAGAGTGCATTTTACGATCCGCGACGGGTCGATCCCGGCCTCTTGAGGTACTATCGCTGCCAATTTGCCCAGCGCCGATGGCGGCGCGGGCTGGTGCGAACCGCGCGCGACACGCGCGATTGCCACGTCCGCGACCGCCTGGGTGAGTTGCCGCATCCGACCTTGATTCTCAGCGGCAGGGAAGATCAGATTGTCGATCCGAAAATGGCGGAATCGGCGGTTAAGCTCCTCCCCAAAGGCCGGTATCGTTGCATTCCCCACTGTGGACATGCGCCACAAATGGAACGGCCGCGATTGGTGAATCGTCTCGTGCGACGATTCCTAATCGGCGGAAGTCAGTAGTCAGCAAGCGGTAGGTAGAAGCAAGACCGAAGGTAGTGGTCTGGCAAGGATCGAATTCTTTTTCCTGCCTACTCATTTCCACAAACGGGGCGGATAAGGATGGTAACGCTTCCTCTCCCGATGCGCCGGCTCACCGATGTTGTCATGGGACGCTATGCCGCCGCGCGCGTGGCTCGATTGGAATGTCGTCCGGCAGGCGCAACGCAGGCGAGGATTCTGTCGCGCTTGGTTCGACAGGCGCGAGGCACTCGCTTCGGCGTCGATCACGATTTCGCCCGCATTCGCAGCACGGACGACTATCAACGCCGCGTGCCGTTGCGAACCTACGAAGATTTCTGGAACGACTATTGGCGCGACCCTTTTCCCTATCTCGACCATGTAACCTGGCCGGGGTCGATTCCGTATTTCGCTCTGTCGTCTGGAACCACGAGCGGGACGACGAAATACATTCCCGTATCGCGACAGATGCTCGCCTCGAATCGGAAAGCGGCGCTGACTACATTGTCGCTTTTTCTCGTCGCGCATCCCCGCACGCCGTTATTCACTGGACGCCTTTTCTTCCTCGGAGGCAGCAGCGATTTGCGCGCACTGTCAACTGAGACCGGGGCGGGATCTGGAGTTTTGGCCGGCGATCTCAGCGGCATCACCGTGCGCGAAGCCTCGCCTTGGCTGCGGCCGTTCACATTCCCCCCCGAACGCTTGGCCCTCGTCGCCGACTGGGAAGAGAAACTGCGGCTTCTCGTCGAGGACGCCGTTGCTTTGCCGATTACCATGCTCAGCGGCATTCCATCGTGGCTGCTCATTCTGTTCGAGCGCTTGTTTCGCCAGACGGGACGCGAACGCCTCGCCGACATTTGGCCGAGTCTGCGCCTCCTGATTCACGGCGGAACGCAGTTTGAACCGTATCGTGCGCTGTTCCGAACGATGGTGGGCGAAGGAGTACATTTTCTCGAAACCTATCCCGCTTCCGAGGGATTCGTCGCCGCCGAGGATCCGCGCCACAGCTTACTGCGCCTTCTGTTCGATCACAATCTGTTCTTCGAGTTCGTACCCGTCACCGACCTCAAGTCGACATCTCCGACGCGGCACACCGTCGCCAATCTGGAAGTCGGCGTGCCCTATGCCGTGGTGCTGACGACGTGCGCCGGTCTGTGGAGCTACGTTTTGGGCGATACCGTGTGTTTCGAGCGCCGCGATCCACCGCTGTTGCGATTTACAGGACGAACAAGCTATTTTTTGTCCGCTTTCGGCGAACACCTCATCGGTGAAGAGGTGGAACGAGCCGTCGCCGAGGCGTCGCGCGCCGTCGGGTCGTCCGTCGTCGATTTTCACGTTGGGCCGCTGTTTTCCGCCGCGGCCGGCGAACCCGGCCGTCATCGTTGGTTCGTCGAATTCGCACAAACCATCTGTCCGGCGAGTCTGGTCCTATTTGCCGAGGCGCTGGATGCGGCCTTGGCGCGAGTCAACGAAGACTATCGCACGCATCGGCACGGAAACCTGGCGATGCTGCCTCCGTTGGTGTATCCAGTGCGGCGCGGCGGCTTCGCCGAGTGGATGCATTCGCGCGGCCGTCTCGGCGGACAGAACAAGGTGCCGCGCATGGATAATAGCGGAAAAACAGGAGAGGAATTGAGAAAAATCTTCGCGGCGGGTTAGCTGTGACGCGAAGAAATCGCTTCGATTCGGGTCGCGGCTAACCGCGTTTCCTCTGCGCTCCGCTCCGTCGCAGCTAAACGCGCGTTTCCTCTTTTGACTCCATCGACTCGGATGGTTATGATGATTATTGGGATGGGAGAAGCAAGGACCGTTCGTCCGGTCCCTTCCGCAGCGGCCAGAGCGACTCCTCGCCACGGGGATCGAGAACGGGAGTGGACGCGGAACATGATTCAAGCTCTGGTCGGCAAGACGAACCACTGGCTCAATGAACTCTACCGTTCGTGGCATCGTTCTCGTCCCATCGGTACGCCGCCCCAACCGACGGTTTCCGCCCCTCTCCATTACGGCCCGGTCGAGCGCGTGGTTTTAACCGATGGCGTGGGGCGAACCCTATTCGAGGAGTTCGCCGGCCATCGCGTCGAATCGAGGGGCGACGAAGAGACGGGTTGGGTACTCCTCGGACTGCGCGAGGCGCGAGAAGTGGTCGTGTTGGCGACGCTTCCCGCCGGCACTCTGCGCGACGCCAGCGTGGCCCACGTTCGCTTTAACAGCAACGCCCAAGCGCTGGCGAGTCTCATCGTGCGGCAGTCGAACCGCCGTCTCAACATGGTCGGCGTCGTTCACACGCACCCCGGTTCGCTGCGCCATCCTAGCGACGGCGACCTGCGCGGCGATGGGCAATGGGTGGCGAACCTGCGCGGCAAGGAAGGCGTCTTTGGTATTGGCACTGCCGACGGGCTCTCCAGTCCCGGCGAACTGTTCGCCTCGCAACCGAGGCCGAACGTCCAATGCTTGAACGGACTGCGGTTCTCTTGGTACGCTTTACGACAGGGCGATCGCGCCTATCGAACCCTGCCAGTGGAGTTGACGATCGGTCCGGATTTGGCGCGCCCCTTGCACGATATTTGGTCGACGTTGGAACTGCACGCCGAACGCATCGAACGGTTGTACCGCCAACAATCGGGACTGCGTTTCGAGGTCGTCACCGACGAATGGGGGCCGGGGTTACTCCTTACTCTGCCCTTGGCCGAACGCGGCCATGCCGTGCAAGTGCTGATTCGCCCCAAGGAGGTGCGTTATTATGTAGTCCGAGGCGGGCAACTGCTGGAGGTCGAGCATCACGACGAGTGGATCGACCGCGGCGTGTACCTGTTGCTCGCGGAATTGGCGGCGCGAGCGTGAAGGAATGCGTGCAACGCCAGCCGCGCGGCTGGCTCAACTCGTGGGTTTCCCAAGGCTTGACGGCTTAGGGAACATCGAAACTGGGAAGGAGAACTGTCCATGGACTTCCGTCCCCTTAACGACACTGAACGACGGCAGCTCATTAACGCGCTTCGAGGCAATGCCGAAAGCGATCGGGCCATCCTCATGGACCGTCGAGACACCAGCTTCCTCGGCACCGCCGACGAAGTCACCGATGAAGAGGTGATCTCGGCCATCAAATCGGTCCCGTGCCACTACTAACGGCTTCCGGCTGTCGGCTATCGGCTCATCGGCCAACTATACTTTTGGCCCAAGCCGGTAGCCGATGGTTCCGGCCGATCTGTGCCTTCTGTCGGTTGTTTTCGCAACGAGTCGAAGAGACGGCGAACGGTTGTGGCCGATGGCCGATAGTCGATTGCCGATAGCCGAACATGAGTTTACTCGACAGCGAAGCCGGCAAGCGACGCTTGCTCAGCGTCGAGATTCCGGTCATCGAACGCTACAACGACGGACGCGATCCCGCCTTCCAAATTCGGCTCAGCCGACTGGGCGGAACGCTCGTGCTGCGCTATTGTCTGAAGCCCGGACACAATATCTATCAATTGGAGACCCGATTGGTCTCTAGCTATCCCACCGTGCCGCCGGAAACACGTGTCCTGACGGCTTTGAAACACTGCCCGCACTTGTTGGAGGGCCAGACGCTGTGTCTGTGGAGGCAGGGCAGCACGCGCGCCAGCAGCCGATGGGATCCGGCACACTATACTTGCATCTTCGCCGTCCAGGCCGCCTGGCGCTGGCTGGCTTGCTACGAAATCTGGCACGAAACCGGCGAGTGGCCCCTGCCGGAAGCAAAGTAACGGCGAACCGTCTGCGTGAGCCGCCGGGTTGGCGGCACGGGCCACCCGGCAGCTCGCGCTGTCGGTTCGCTAGGAAGGCGAGGAAGGAGCGATGGCTCATTTACTTCAGGTCGGCGCGGGAAGCGGCGGGATGCCGGTTTTGGATATGCTCTGCCGCGATGCGAGGATCGACCGCGTCACGCTCATCGAGCCGGACTCGTATAAAGCGCACAACGTCGAGCGACATCTGTTTCCCCTCTCGGCCGTGGGGCGGAAGAAGGCAGATCTGGCGCAAGAATGGCTTCGCGAACGCCGCCCCGATCTCGTCGTCGAACTGTTGCCGTGCGATCTGCTCGATTCCGCAGCCCAGTCGGCCATCGAGAAGGCGGCGGCGGAATGCGACATCGGCGTGTGTGCTGCGGACAACGAGCCGGCCAAGTATCATTGGGACGTGCTGATGCGGCGACACGGCAAACCGTGGACCCTCGGTGAAGTTCTCAGCGGCGGCATCGGCGGATTCGTGCATTGGTTCGCGCCCGGAGGTTCTTGCTACGGCTGCGTGGCCAGCCACCTCCAGCGCTCCGTGACCGTCGAGAAACCGGCGACTCCCGATTATTCGCAACCCGGCGGGCCGGTCCACGAAACGACGATCCCAGCCAGCAAGGCGTCGATCCAGGCCATCGCCTCGCTGCACGCCCTGCTGACTCTTTGGCTGCTCGGCGAACCAACGACAGCACACTCGGCAGCTCATGCTGCCGGTTCGCCGGGCGTAGGATTTACCAGCATGTTGCTGACCTTGCAGCGCGTGCCGGAGGTGTTCGACGAAGCGTTTCGACCTTATCGTTTCCGCGTGCCGCGCGCGGCAGACTGCTTGATCTGCCAGGCGCGACCGACTCCTTCCTCGGTGGAGGAACTCGATGTGGCTCTGGATCAAGCGTTGGCTCGACTCGAAAATGCATGACCTTTGGCCGCCGTACCGCATCGGCCCACGGTCGCAGGCCATGCACTTTCGCTACGAAAAAGCCGGCCGAATCGTGGACGATCAACCCATTCCCTGGAATGCGGAAGCCGTTCTCGTTCAGGCCACGGTGCGCATGCCCCGAACCGCCGCCCGACGCAAGACCGACTTCCAACTGCACGTTCCGGGACAAGAGCCGATCTTGCCCGAAAAGATGGAAGCCCAAGGCGACGAACTCCATCGCCTCACTTTCCGCTTCGTCCCGCCCGGCGAAAGCGTCGGCGTCGAGTTGGTGTGCCGAGACAAAAATCTCGGACTGTTGACGCTGCCGTTTCTAAGCAAAGACGAGTTTCTGCAAAATCTACGCTTGCAGATGCCGACTCTGAGCGTGCGGCTCGGTTCGCAGACGGTGGCCTGTCAAACCTTCGTTTCCAACCAGTGTCGCGGTCTGCTCGCCAGTGCCGTGCTGAGCAGTCCGACCAGCCTGGTACCGATGCTCGATCTGGAATTGCAAGTCGAGTTCCGCTGCGAAAGGAGCGGCTCGGCGACCCGGGTGCCGGTGTGTTTGTGCAGTTCGCAGCTGGGTGGTCGGCAAGCCTTGGTTACGGTCGTGCCGAAGCGCTATCCGCGCCGCATCGGCACCTGGACGGCGACGTGGTTGCTGGCCGACCGACCTTTGGCCAGCCAGCGCGTTCGGGGCATCTCGCAACGCACGTTCCAGCGATCCCTGCGTATCTCCGACACGCGATTCGTCGTCCAAGCCACACCGGGGACGGTGCGCCTGACGCGGCAAGTCCCGCCCCTGGATAAAGCCAAACGCATCGGGCCATGCTTCTTGGTGTCTAGCGCCGAACCCGGCATGGCGGGACAATGTCGGTTGCTAATTACCGCGCAGGTTCCGGGGGCGATCGCCCCTCCGCTTTTGTTGGAGCAAGACGTGCTAATCACCGATGGGCCGACGATGGTTGCTCCGGGAACGCTCGACGCCGCCGATCTGGAGCAAGTCAGCGGCTTCGAGTTGTGCATCGGTCGTCAATCGCTGGGCGTGCTGTCGCTCTGCCCTGCTCCGACCGCGACGTTCAACAACGAGGGCGGCTTCAAACCCCATCACGAATACACCTGGTCTGCCGCCGCCGAGGAAGAGATGAACGAACGCCTCAACCGCCTGCTGGAAGGACGCGGCAGAGCGGAGTAATTTCGGAGCCTGGAAGCGTAAGCGAAGGATTCTCAGACCCTCGCTTCCGTTTCAAGCTCCGATAAGCCGAATGTCTACTTCATCACTTTGAACAGCACTTTATATTCGTACCAATCGCCGCTTTTGGCTTTGGAACCGGCGACGATGTACATGATAAGCACATAGATACTCAACCCGAGCATGGCTATCACCCAGAATACGATAAAGATCAACATGAGCCACCAGGCGATGAAATAGCCCACGGCGGCCAAGAGTCCAAAACCAAACAGCAAGCCCAGATTCAAGACGAACATGCTGACGTGGAAATTCAGCCACGTCTTGCCGTGGTGATCGACGAAGGACGAGTCCTTGCGCTTGGACATCCAGACAACGAGGGGCACGATGAAGCCAACCGGCGAAACGATCAGATTGAGCAGCGTGCTATAGTGGATGAGAGAGGCGGAAGAGCGCTCGGCATCGGTTGAACCGCTTCGACTTCTACCCTTTCGTTTCTTCGGTCTTTCTTCAATCTCTTCTTCGTCGTCGATCGGATCGACATCTTCGATTTCTTCCAGTTCTTCCGGGGCGGGGCGCGGCGGTTTTTTGACGATGGGTGCCGGGGTGGGAGCTGGGGCGGGCGCGGCGGGTGCCTTTACCAGCACGGCCTTGGAACAACTCGGACACTTGACCGCTTTGCCGATCAAGTTGTCGGGGGCTTTCAACTTCGATTTACAACCGGGACACACAATGGTGACGGGCATGGTGAACCTCTTGAGCCTCGCTAGGGATGATGGATCTCGTCGATCGCCTCAAACTCGATCCGGAAACCGATCCTGCCTTCCCTGAATTCGGAAGCGGCCCCCACGCGAAGAGACTGTGTTGGGAAGAATATCTATCGAATACTCCGAAACTACGGGAGGAAGGATTTATGTTACCTGAAGTTTTCGCAAGATCAAGCGATTGCAGCGATTTTGTCGATTGTATCGACGCCCAATCCGGCCGATTTCTCATAGAGATCATCGGCGAGCGGTGGCGTCCGTCCTCCGATTTGCGTCCAAAGGGGTGCTGACGCCTCACGCTCGCCAGCCCTTTGGATTGAATTTCTTCCTCCGCGCGGTCTATGAGTGTTTTCGTATTGCCGATGCCGTTGGTAGTAATTGGCGGAGCGGAGGAGAGGGTCGATGATCGAGCGGGTAGTGGTAGTGGGCGCAGGGCCGGGAGGTCTTGCGGCGGCGATGCTGTTGGCACGCGCGGGCTTATCGGTGGAGGTAATCGAACGACAGCCGAACGTCGGTGGAAGGACGGCGACTGTGAACGGAGATGGCTTTCGCTTCGATGTGGGGCCGACCTTTTTTCTGTATCCGCGCGTACTCGAAGAGATTTTTCACGCCGTCGGTCGCAATCTACACGACGAAGTAAGTTTGATTCGGCTCGATCCGCAATATCGTTTAATCTTCGGCGGCGGCGGCGAACTGCTGGCCACGCCGAACGTCGAACACATGGAGCGGGCCATAGCCGGACTTTCGCCAGACGATGCCCCGAACTTTCGCCGCTTTCTCGACGACAATCGCCAGAAGTTAGCTCGATTCCGCGACATTCTGGAACGGCCGTTTCTGAGTTGGCGCGATCTCTTCTCGCCGGCGTTGTTCAAGGCGTTGCCGATGCTGCGGCCGTGGCTGTCGCTGGACGGCGAACTGGCGCGCTACTTCCGCGATCCCCGGTTGCGGTTGGCCTTCTCGTTTCAGTCGAAATATCTCGGCATGTCGCCCTTCCAGTGTCCGAGTCTGTTTTCGATTCTATCGTTTCTGGAATACGAACACGGTGTCTTCCATCCTCTCGGCGGTTGCGGCGCGGTGACGCAAGCGATGGCGCGCGTGGCCCGCGATCTCGGCGTCACGATCTCTCTGGGCGAGGACGTGCGCGAGATTCTTTTCGACGGCCGCCGCGCCGTTGGCGTTCGCACCTCGAGCGGCGAGCGGCGCGCCGACGCCCTGATCGTCAACGCCGACTTCGCCCATGCCATGAAGCGTCTCGTGCCGGATGCTCTCCGCCGGCGCTGGACGAACCGCCGCATCGAGAAGAAACGCTTCTCTTGCTCCACCTTCATGCTCTACCTTGGCATAGAGGGACGCTGCGACGATCTCGCCCATCACACGATCTACATGGCCGAGGACTACACGCGCAATCTCGACGACATCGAAAAACGGCACGTTCTCTCGGACGATCCGTCTTTTTATGTGCAAAACGCCTGCGTAACCGATCCCGCGCTCGCTCCGCCGGGCCACAGCACGCTCTATGTTCTCGTGCCGGTGACGCATCAACATCCCAACGTCGATTGGACCGTGGAACGCCAACGCCATCGCGCGCTGGTACTGCGGCAATTGGCGAAAGTCGGTATTGAAGATGTGGAGGATCGCATTTGTTGGGAGCAGACCGTTACGCCGGCGGATTGGGAACACGGGCATCGGATCTATCGCGGGGCCACGTTCAACCTCGCCCATAGTCTAAATCAAATGCTGCATCTACGGCCGCGCAATCGCTTCGAGGATCTCGAAAGCGTCTATCTGGTCGGCGGTGGCACGCATCCAGGCAGCGGCCTGCCGGTGATCTTCGAGTCGGCGCGGATCACAGCGCGCCAGTTGCTTCAGGATGCCGGTCGAAGTTTCGATGTTTGCGAAGTGCCGAACGAACGGGAGCGAGTCGTACCTCCGGCATGCGTGTGCCGGTCGGCGCATGGGATGCAGGCAAACCATGGCGAGCCGATGTCGGCACGGATGGAGGAAGTGCGATGAGTGGGAAGCGGATCGGTATCGTCGGCGGTGGGTTGGGAGGGCTGGCGGCCGCATGTACGTTGGCGGCGCGCGGCCATGCCGTGACGGTGTTCGAGAAGAGTTCCTGGCTGGGCGGCAAGGCGGCGGTTCTCGAAAGCGACGGTTTTCGTTTCGACATGGGGCCGACTATTCTCACGCTGCCCTCGGTGTTGCGCCGCATCTTCACCGAGGCGGGACGCAACCTCGACGATTATGTCCCGATGGTGCGTCTCGATCCGCAATGGCGCTGCTTCTACGACGATGGTTCCCGGCTCGATCTTCACGCCGATACTGGGCCGATGAGCCAGGCGCTGGAGGCGTTCGCGCCCGGTTCGGGACGCGGCTATCGAGCGTTTCTCCAATTTGCCGCCCGATTAAACGATATTTCCGAGCGTTTTTTCTTTTGGCGCGCCATCGGCTCGCTGAAAGATATGTTCGACTGGCGCAGCCTGACAAAGCCCGCACTGCTGGGCGACGTGTTGCGGATGCGTCTGGGTAAGACGGTGGCCGAGTGCGTGCGTTCGCACGTTTCCGACGAGCGCGTGGCGCAGATGCTGGATCACTTCACGCAGTATGTCGGCTCCGCGCCGGACGCCTCGCCGGCGGTGTTGTGCGGCATCGCCCACATGCAGACGAACGAAGGCATCTGGTATCCACGCGGCGGCACGGCGGCAATTCCTCAAGCCCTGGCGCGATTGGCTACGGAACTGGGCGTCGAGATGCGCCTCGGCGTCGGCGTGCGTCGCATCACGTTGAACGCTGACGGCGCAGTCGCTGGTATCGAGACGGAGACGGGCGAGCGCGTGGCCCTGTCTGCCGTCGTTTCGAATGCCGACGCGGTTCGCACGCACCGCGAACTGCTGGGCGATACCAAGGCCGCACGGCGTTTCGAGCGCCGCCGCGCCTACGAACCGGCTTGTTCGGGCGTCGTCTTGTATCTCGGCCTCAATCGCGCCTACGAACACCTCTTGCATCACAATTTCGTATTCTCCCACGATGCCCACGAGGAGTTCGAGAGCATCTATCGGCGCGGCGAACCGGCTGCCGATCCGACCTGCTACGTCTGCGCTCCGGCACAGACCGATCCCGACGCTGCACCGCCCGGCGGAGAAGCCTTGTACGTTCTCGTCCACACGCCTTATCTGCGGCCGCACCACGACTGGCGGCAAATGCTGCCCGCCTATCGCCGCGTTATTCTCGATAAACTGGCGCGGACGGCGGGGTTGACCGACCTGGAGCAGCGTATTCGCTTTGAAAGCCATCTCACGCCCCAAGACATTCACGAGCGTTATCGGGTCTTGAATGGCGCAATTTACGGATTGGCCAGCCACGGTCGTATGTTGGGAGCATTCAAGCCGAGCAATCGCAGCCCCGACGTTCCCGGCTTGTATCTGGCCGGAGGCGCGGCGCATCCGGGACCGGGGATGCCGATGGTGATGATGTCCGGCTGGATCGCGGCAAACACCCTCGATAGCGACAATTACCTGAGCGGGGGGCGTAAGCCCCCTGAGAATGGCCGGATTCAGGGGACTTACGCCCCCCACTCCGAGGTGATGTCAGGCCGATCGAATCTTGCCGGTTCGCCTTGGTTGCGGGTGTTTCGCGCTTACACACGGCGCTATGTGGCGCGACATTTTCATGCTTTGCGGCTGTCTCGCCACGGCAAACCGACGATTCCCACCGAAGGGTCGCTTATCGTCGTTCTCAATCATCCGTCGTGGTGGGATCCGCTGGTCGGACTTTTGCTCTCCGAGTTGTTTCCCGGTTGGCGTCACCATGCGCCGATGGAGTCGTCGGCGCTGGGGCGCTATCGCTTAATGGAACGTCTGGGCTTCTTCCCCATCGATCCCGGTACGGCATCCGGGGCGCGGGCTTTCTTGCGCCGTGCCGAGGAACTGTTGGCGCAACCGCGTACCGCTTTGTGGATCACGGCGCAAGGGCAATTCGCCGATCCGCGCGAACGACCCGTGAAACTCCGCACTGGCGTCGCTCATCTGGCGCGCCGACTGGAGCGAGGCACGATTCTGCCGCTGGCACTGGAGTATCCCTTTTGGAGCGAGCGCTGTCCCGAAGCGCTGGCGCACTTCGGCGAGGCTATTTCGATCGGAGCCGGCAGCGAACGAACGGTCGAACAGTGGATGGAATGCATCGAGCGCGGCTTGACCGCCGCCCAAGATTCGCTGGCAGTCCTCGCCCAACGGCGTGAGAGCGACGCCTTCGAGACGCTGATCGGCGGCCAAAGCGGTGTCGGCGGTATCTACGATTGGTGGCGGCGCTGGCGCGCGCGTCTTCGCGGCGAACGTTTCGATCCGTCGCATCAACCGGAGCGATCCGTCGCCGTACTCGGAGGCGCGTCGTGATGGTTTGCCTGGCCTTGGCCGCGCTGGTGCTGGCCGCCGTGCCCGCCGCGCTGTTCTGGCTCAACTTGCGCCTGTATCGTTCGCCGTCGTTGCCGATGCCGGATCGTCTCATGCCGGCCGCCTCCATTCTTATTCCCGCGCGCAACGAAGAGAATGCCATCCGCGCCGCCGTCGAGTCCGCCCTTCTCAGTGTCGGCGTCGATGTGGAACTACTCGTTCTCGACGATGGTTCGGACGATGCGACGGCCAAGATCGTCTCCGACATCGCCGCGCGCGAGGGGCGCGTCCGCCTGTTGACCGCACCGCCGTTGCCGGTCGGATGGTGCGGCAAACAACATGCTTGCGCCGTCTTGGCCCGCTCGGCCGCCCACCCGCTGCTCGTCTTTCTCGATGCCGATGTGCGACTGCATCCCGATGGTTTGGCGCGGATGATTGCCTTTCTCCATGCCAATGGAGCGGATCTCGTCAGCGGCATACCTCAACAAGAGACCGGCACGTTTCTGGAACGCCTGGTCGTGCCCCTCATTCACTTTATCTTGCTCGGCTTTCTTCCCCTGCGCCGAATGCGTGCCAGCCGTCATCCCGCCTATGCCGCCGGCTGCGGTCAGCTCTTTCTGACTCGGCGCGACGCCTACGAACGCATGGGAGGACACGGCGCGGTTCGTGCCTCGCTGCACGATGGCATCACGCTGCCGCGCGCCTACCGTGCCGCCGGGCTGACAACCGATCTGTGCGATGCCACCGATATCG